>JAEYQQ010000036.1 GCA_023409955.1 Bacillota bacterium
GCGCTGTATGATGTCACTTGGAATACAGATGGCACCATGGCATCTTTTACACCCAATTGCAGTGAAGCGCCGCTTAAAGTGAAAAAATGCGTCGTAAAGGATCTGGATAGCGCGTTTTATCCAGATAGCATTCCTGTTCCCTATACAGAAATTGTACATGACAGGATCATGCTGGAGATTATGCGTGGCTGCACACGAGGATGCCGTTTCTGCCAGGCTGGTATGTTATATCGACCTGTTAGGGAGCGTAGCCTTGAAAAGCTTTTGACGCTTGCCGAACAGCTGGAGAACAGCACAGGTTATGAGGAAATATCCCTCTCCAGCCTTTCCAGCGGCGACTATTCCTGCCTGCCGGATCTGGCAAGAGAACTGATGCAAAAGTTCGAAGAAAGAAAAGTATCGATTTCGCTGCCATCTTTGCGCATTGACAGCATAGTCAAAGAATCGTTAGAACAGACCCAAAAAGTACGTAAATCCAGCCTTACCTTTGCGCCCGAGGCAGGCAGCCAGCGCCTTCGGGATGTAATTAACAAGGGCGTTACCAAAGAAGACCTTGTTCGCACTGTCTCCGAAGCTTTTGAAGGTGGTTGGAGTTCAGTTAAGTTGTACTTCATGATCGGTCTCCCCACAGAAACAAACGAGGATCTGGATGGTATAGGCGAACTGGCTCAAAGCGTTGTAAACGCTTATTTTTCCGTGCCCAGAGAAAAGCGAGCCAAAGGTCTTAGCGTAACCTGCAGTGCATCATGCTTTGTTCCAAAGCCTTTTACGCCATTTCAATGGGCTGGTCAGGATACATTGGAGACATTCAAGGAAAAGCAGGCATACCTTCGCAAGGTGCTTAAAATCCGCGGTGTAACCTTCAACTGGCACGACCCAGAGGTCAGTCTTCTGGAAGCTTGTTTTGCCAGAGGTGACAGAAAAATGTGCGACGTGTTATATGAAGCATGGCGTTTGGGATGCCTGTTGGATGGGTGGACAGAGCACTTTCATAATGATTTATGGATTAAGGCCTTTGAAAATTGCAGCATAGATCCGTCGTTTTACGCCAATCGCGAACGTGAAAAAGATGAATTGTTACCCTGGGATTTTATTGACGCTGGTGTTACCAAGCAATTTCTTTGGCGGGAAAACGAAAAATCATTGCAAGCCCAAACCACTTCTGATTGCCGCAATGGCTGCCATGGCTGCGGTCTTCAGCGGTTTGAAGGAGTGTGCAAGCTATGAGGATGTTGGTAGTTTTTGAAAAAGGCAGTGCGCTTCGCCACATCGGCCACCTGGACTTAATGCGGACCATGCAGCGTATATTACGGCGCACAAGCCTGCCTGTGGCATATAGCCAAGGCTTTAACCCCCATATGATCGTTAATTTTGCAGCACCTCTTTCAGTTGGCGCTTCCGGTCTTCGAGAAATAATGGATGTGTCCCTTGCCACGGAGATAGCAGAGGATATCTTTCTTAGTAAACTGCAAGAGGTGCTTCCGCCTGCTCTTAAAGCGGTGGCAGCCCGCGCTGTCGCGGACCAGTACCCAGCACCAATGTCTAGACTTTTTTCCGCCTCCTATGAGATTTGCGTTATAGATTCCTCAGGAAAGACGCTTGCGAATACTGTTCCTGCCTTTCTTGAAAGACACGAAATCCCCGCCATGCGCAAAACTAAGAGTGGTGAAAAACCCTGTGATATAAGACCGATGATCTATCAGTTGTCTGTAGAGGAAAAAGACGGCAGCTTTATCTTTCATGCTGTATTAGCCATGCGGGAGGAAGCTACCTGCAAGCCAGACCTTTTGATGACATCTCTAAGTACAATGGCCCAAGTTCCATGCCCAGCCTATACTTTGACACGTACCGGTATGCTTGGAAAAAGGTTGGATGGCAGCATTGTTCCCCTGGAAAGCCTGTGAAAGGAACGCTATGCGCGAGATCGTACTATATACGGAAAAGAACCAGTGCCACGCAGCGCTAATTGAAGACGGTGCGCTTTGTGAGTACCACGTTTATGAGCGTGATCATGATGTATCCCTTGCCGGCACGATTCTAAAGGGGCGGGTGGACCGCATTGTTCCAGGTATGGATGCCGCGTTCATACAGCTGGGTCTTGAAAAGAACGGATTCCTGCCTTTGAAGGAAGTGCCGGGTTTTACGAAAAAGAGTCCTGTAAAGCAGCCGTTGCAAACCGGCCAGGAAATCCTTGTTCAAGTTAAAAAAGATCCATCAGGTGATAAGGGGGCATATCTGACTCGTGACATCACCTTCCCAGGGACCTATGTCATCTATTTGCCGCTGGATTCGTTTGTAGGCGTATCCCAGCGTGTAAAAAATGATATTGAGCGAGAGGAACTGCTAAAACTAGCACATGAGCTTGTTCCAGAGGGAACGGGACTGGTAATGCGATCCTCTGCCCTTCATGTAGATCAAGAGTCTATACGTAGTGAAATTGCTACCTTGCAGGAAGCATGGCAGCATGTAAAAGATAACTACCCTCTAAAAAACGCACCACATATTTTATATCAAAACCCTGACCCGTTCCGGGAATTGATTCGCGATTATCCGGTCCACAAAATTGACAGGGTTATAACCAATCAAATGGATCTAAAAATCCCCGGTATTTCTGTGTCATATTCACAGGATGCAAACCTGTTGATGGTATTTGGCATCACATCCCAGGTGGAAAAAGCGCTAAATCGTAAGGTGTGGCTCAAAAGCGGCGGATTTCTTGTGATAGATATTTGCGAAGCTATGACGGTCATAGATGTGAACTCAGGGAAGTTTACTGGCACAAAGCTTTTGGAAGAGACCATTTTCAAGCTGAATAAGGAAGCATGCGCAGAAGTCGCTCGCCAAATCCGCTTAAGAGGGCTTGGTGGCATTCTGCTGATTGATTTTATCGATATGCAAAGCGAACAACACAGGCAAGCGGTGCTTGAAGCTTTGCAAAGTGAACTTTCAAAAGATCGAGTCAAAACGGTGGTGCATGGTTTTACTTCACTTGGGATAATGGAATGCACACGCAAGAAGACTCGAATCCCTTTGCATCAAGTTTTGACTGACCAGTGTCCCAGGTGTATGGGCAGTGGGCGGATACGAATGCAACAGGTCCAGAAAGGAGACACGTCCCATGGGTGAAAGAGCACCGGTTATAGTAGCGCCAGAAGAAATGGCGCAGCAGGCAAAATACATGGACCTCATCAGGGAGCACGCTGGCAAACCTAGGTCGTATCATATCATTACTTATGGCTGTCAGATGAATATGCACGACAGCGAAAAGTTGGCCGGTATGCTTAAAATCATGGGCATCCCGGAAGCGCCTACCAAGGAAGAGGCAGGTTTTGTGATTTACAATACCTGTTGTGTTCGTGATAATGCAGAGCGTCGGGCACTGGGGAATGTGGTATGGCTCAAGGAGCTGAGAAAGAAAAGACCTGATCTTTTAATTGGTGTATGCGGTTGTATGATTCAGCAGCAGGGCATGGCCGAGAAGATTCTAAAGCAATATAGTTTCATTGATATCGCCTTTGGGACTCACAATCTTCACCGCTTTCCCGAAATATTATACCGGGAAATTGAAAGCGCAAGGCCGGTTATTGAAGTATGCCATCAGGAAAACTTGATTGCTGAAGATGTGCCGATCCTAAGGCCCAATCCTTACCAGGCTTATATTACCATCATGTACGGCTGCAACAACTTCTGCTCCTTCTGTGTTGTTCCCTATGTCAGGGGCAGAGAGCGCTCCAGAAGCCCGGAAAGTATACTGGAGGAGGCGCATAAGCTCCATGAAAGCGGGGTTCAGGAGATTACCCTCCTTGGGCAAAATGTGAACTCCTATGGTGGTGGGCTGGAAACTGCAATGAGCTTTCCAAAGCTGCTCAAAGAGCTGGATGCTATTGGCATACCACGCATTCGCTTCATGACATCTCACCCCAAGGATTTGTCGGACGAGTTGATTGAGGTCATGGCCAATGGCCGACATATCTGCCCCAACTTCCATTTGCCGGTGCAGTCAGGCAATGACGAAGTTTTAAAGGCCATGAACAGGCGCTACACCCGTGAGCAATATCTGCGCCGAGTGAATGCCTTGCGCAGCGCTGTACCAGGAATCGGCATCACAACTGACCTGATTGTCGGTTTTCCGGGCGAAACTGAAGCGCAGTTTTTAGACACCCTTTCTTTGGTTCGTGAAGTGCGGTATGATGCTGCCTTTACATTCATTTATTCCCCGCGAGTGGGTACAAAGGCTGCGGCCATGGAAGGTCGCATCCCGGATGACATAACCTCAGATAGAATACAACGGCTGATCGCTGCTCAAGATGAATGCACTGCCAGTATCCATCAGGAACTGATTGGGCAAAAGGAGTATGTGTTGGTGGAAAGTATTTCTAAACGCGATCGCCAGCAGGTATCTGGTAAAGGAATGCGGAATATAACCATCAATTTCCCAGGGACAGAAGAAGATATTGGGAAGATTATTCCCGTTACCATAACATCCTCCGGTGTAACTACACTTCGGGGGGACAGAGCATAAAGGAGCCCGAGAATGAAAAGTGTATTGGAACAGGCTGAAAAATTGGCCTCCTCTATTTTGGACAGCAATGAATTTATCAATATGCGTCTTGCTGAAGATGCAGTTACAAAAGACGCAGAAGCTTCCCGATTGATTGCTAACTTTATCGAAAAGCGCCAGCGTGTTGCTGACCTTTTGGCTGAAAACAATCTGGATAAAGGCATAATATCCCAAGCTGGGGATGAAATGGAAGCGGCGCAGCAGGCTATGAACGCATATCAGTTGATAGAAAAAATGCAGTCCGCCCGTGCAGAATTTACCAATATGATGAATAAGGTCAATACCCTTATTCGCTTTGTTGTAACAGGGGAGGCTGAGCAACCCCAAAGCGGGTGTTCTGGTTCCTGCGATGGATGTAGTGGCTGCAAGCACTAATGGTACTCGCACCAAAGCAGATCAGATACATAGGAGGCGGCGGAATGGCAACGGTCACCCCGATGATGCAGCAATACCTGCATATCAAGGAACAATATAAAGATTGCATACTTTTTTTTCGCCTTGGCGATTTTTATGAAATGTTCTTTGACGATGCGCATACGGCATCCCGGGAGCTGGAACTGACACTGACAGGTAAGGATTGCGGTTTGGAAGAGCGTGCCCCTATGTGTGGGGTTCCCTTTCATAGTGCATCTATATATATCACAAAGCTGATCGAAAAGGGCTACAAGGTGGCCATATGCGAGCAGGTTTCTGATCCGGCGCTAAGCAAGGGTCTGGTTGAAAGGGAAGTCGTACGGATTGTGACTCCCGGCACCATTGTTGATTCTGCGCTGCTAAATGAGCGAGAGAACAGTTTCTTGTTATGCGTTAATCTCATTGGGATTTCAGCCGGACTTGCTTTTGTGGATGTATCTACCGGCGAATTCTTTGTTCACCAGTTAGAGCCTTATATGGATACACTGGCGGATGAAGTGCTGCGTATCAAGCCCAACGAGATCATTACCAATGATTTGAATGTACTCAGAAAATATATCGGCATGGATACCTCCTGCACAGAGTATAGCCATGGCGCTTTTCTGCCAGCTCAAGCAACAGAAGCACTGTGCAGCCATTATCACTTAAATGACCTCTCCCCTTTAGGCCTTGCTGATGATTATAAGACAGCCGCTTTGGCTGCTGGCGCATTAATGCAATACTTGAATGAAACGCAAAAAAACGCTTTGGAGCACATTACGGGTCTGAAAATTTATCCAAGTGCCCAAATCATGCTGCTGGACAAGAAT
>JAEYQQ010000054.1 GCA_023409955.1 Bacillota bacterium
TGCGCCAGGCGGGCGTTGCATTTGCCACCGAGCAAATCATTGATCTGATTGCCAACGGTGTTAATAACATTCACATTTATACCATGAATCGGCCCCAAATCGCCGCTGCCATTTTCAATAATCTTTCGAATATATTGGGTGAATAAAGCATGGAGCTTATCATCAGCCGCAAGACCATTGCCAAGTATCTGGGGTTTCGGTGCAACCCCCTGGATGAGGCTACGTTAGCGTTGGTTGAAGAATGCATTGGGGTGCTGCAGCCCATCATTCCACGGCATGTAATTCGCCGTCTCCCCCTTGCCATACGTGAAAGCACAGTGGAAATGGGTGGCTTGAAGGTGGAAAGCCAAAGCCTTGTAAGTCATCTGCAAGGCTGCGCGGAGGCGGTATTGTTGGCAGCCACGCTGGGGGTGCAGGCGGATATGCTGATTGGTCGCGCATCTGTGGCCCATATGAGCAGGGCTGTGGTATTACAGGCTTGTGCTGCAGCCAAGCTGGAAGGGTATCTACATGCCATTGGCGGGGAGCTGGCTCATGAAGTAATGCGGGAAGGCCTGTATCTCACACCCCGCTTCAGCCCTGGTTACGGGGATTTGCCACTGAGCTGCCAAGGTGGCTTTCTTACTTTGCTGGAAGCCGGTAAACGAATCGGCTTGGGGCTTACAGCGGAGAATATGCTAAGCCCGGTTAAGTCTGTAACGGCTGTCATGGGGTTGTCATCTCAAAAGCAAACAGCATGCTATCAGGTATGCCATCGATGCCTGCATACAGCCTGCCCTTTTCGGGAGGAATGAATATGGATTTTGTAAATCAGCTGGGAAAACGTCTATTGTTTGTAGACGGCGGAATGGGCACCATGCTGCAGAGCATGGGCCTTACAGGCGGTCAGCTTCCAGGTACATGGAACCTATTGCATCCAGACAGGATACAAAAGATCCATGAGGCTTATCTTGCGGCTGGCTGTGATATTATCAGTACCAATACATTTGGCGTAGATGCGCTGCATTTTGGCGATGAGGCAATAAAGGTGGTAACGGCTGGCGTTCAAATTGCTAAGTATGCCGTGAAACATGCAGGTCATGGCCTGGTGGCTTTGGATTTGGGGCCCACAGGAAAAATATTGAAGCCCTTTGGAGACTTGCCCTTTGAAAGGGCAGTGGAGCTTTTCGGCGATATGGCTCAAGCCGGAGCGGATGCCGGGGCAGATGTTCTGTTTATTGAAACCGTGTCCGACTGTTATGAGATCAAGGCAGCGGTGCTGGGGTGCAAAGAGCGCACGAACCTCCCCATTGTTGTAACGATGATGGTGAATGAAAATGAAAAGTTGCTTACCGGCGGCGATATCCCTGGCATGGTGGCCATGTTGGAAGGAATGGGTGTTACTGCACTAGGGCTTAATTGCGGCCTTGGGCCAAAGCAGATGTATCCCATCTTGCAAAAGGTCATACAGTACACCTCTCTTCCGGTGCAGATTTGTCCCAATGCCGGACTTCCGCATTTTGAGAATGGACATACACGCTTTTTGTTGGATGCGGACGCTTTTGCTGCCGAGGTGGAGGAACTTATTGGCCTTGGGCCATGGCTCTTAGGCGGCTGCTGTGGCACCACCCCTGATCATATGTCGGCTATGATCAAACGGCTGAAAGATATTCCCCCCAAGCCCATTGAGGTAAAAAGCCATACCATAATCAGCTCCTACGGAAAATCTGTACGATTTGGTGAAACACCTGTCCTCATCGGGGAGCGCATCAACCCCACCGGCAAGCCCCGCTTAAAGCAGGCCTTGAAGGATGGGGATATGGGATATCTTCAGCAGGAGGCTTCAGGCCAGCAGGAAAAAGGCGTCCATGTACTGGATGTGAATGTGGGTGTTCCTGGCATTGATGAGCCTTACGTTATACAGCAGGCAGTGGAAAGCCTGCAAGCCATCACTGATCTGCCCCTGCAAATTGATACGGCTGATGTGCAAGCGCTGGAAAAGGCTCTGCGCGTATATAACGGCAAGGCGCTTGTGAATTCTGTTACTGGCAAGGCCGCGTCTATGGCGGCGGTGTTCCCGCTGGTTAAGAAGTACGGCGGTGTGGTGGTGGCATTGCCTTTGGATGAATCCGGTATTCCCCCCACTGCTCAGGGCCGTTTGGAAGTTGCCCGAAGGATCGTAGCTGTCGCAAAAACATACGGAATTGCGAGCAAAGATATACTACTGGATGGCTTGACCATGACAATTAGTACAGATCAAAAGGCGGCTCTGGTGACATTGGAGACCATAAAAAGGGCCAACCAGGAGCTTGGGTTGAAAACCATCTTAGGTGTATCCAACGTGTCCTTTGGCTTGCCCCGCCGGGAAAAGCTGAATGCATCCTTCTTTGCTATGGCCATTGCTGCAGGGCTGAATGCAGCCATCATGAACCCCCATTCTGCGGGTATGATGGAGGCTTATTATACAGGTGCTGCTTTATCTGGCAGGGATGATCAGTTTCATGGGTATATTGCGGCCTTTGGCGGAGCCGAAGCTCCAACTGTTTCAATTGCAGGCAAAGAGCCGAGCCTTACGGAAGCGGTGCTCAAAGGCTTAGCTGCTCAGGCGGGCCGTGCGGCACAGGCATTGCTGGATACGGGGCGGGAACCTCTTTCTGTGGTAGAAGGAGAGTTGATACCAGCCCTTTCGGAAGTGGGGATTGGTTTTGAAACAGGAAAACTGTTTTTGCCTCAGCTTCTTATGAGCGCGGAGGCTGCTAAGGCTGCCTTTGATAAGCTAAACGCCAAGCTGGCGGCCACCGGACAGGCTGCGAAAAGCAGGGGAAAGGTACTGCTGGCCACCGTGGAAGGCGATATTCATGACATTGGAAAGAACATTGTGAAAGTGTTATTGAAAAACTATGGTTTTCAAGTCATAGATCTTGGTAAGGATGTTCCTGTTGGTAAGGTGGTGGAAACCGCCATCCGGGAGGATATTCGCCTGGTGGGCCTGTCTGCCTTGATGACGACCACTGTGCCCAGCATGGAGAAGACCATCCGCAGCTTGCGGGAGAAAAAGCCGGGTACCCTAATAATGGTGGGTGGTGCGGTGATGACAGCAGAATACGCTCATCAGATCGGCGCTGATTTCTACGGCAAGGATGCCATGGCCTCTGTGAATTATGCCCGGCAGGTATTCTACTAACCAGGGAGTACTCTTTGGTTTTCTATGTGAAGGGCTATCGATAGAATACCAAACTTGTGGTATAATTCCTGTCATGATATAATTCAACTGGCCGTGCAACTTTGCATGGGCTAGTTGTTTTACTTTTATAGGCCTTCATACAAGGGCAATTTCTACATAAAGAAAGGACAAGCCATGGATATCACCGTTTTTTTGCAGGAGCTATCCGCCCTGGGAGTTGATTTCTATGCCGGGGTACCGGATTCTCTGCTGCAACCCTTATGTGATACGCTGTACGCACGCTATGGAACAGGCGGCAAGCATGTCGTTGCTGCCAATGAAGGCGCTGCGGCAGGCCTGGCGGCCGGGCACTATATCGCCACCGGTAAGCCTGCCATGGTTTATTTGCAAAACAGCGGTATCGGAAATGCTGCTAACCCCATCATTTCACTTTTGAATGAAAAGGTTTATGGCATCCCTTGCGTGTTTGTGGTGGGTTGGCGCGGCGAGCCAAACGTGCATGACGAGCCACAGCATATCTTCCAGGGGGAAATCACTCCCGATATGCTGTCCTTAATGGGGTTGACTACCTATCTTCTTACTGAAAGCACACAAGTACAGGACTTGCTTGAAATGATCGAAATGGCCAAAGGTCAGCTTACCCAAGGGAAAAGCATTACCTTTTTGGTAAAAAAAGGTGCGCTGAAAGGCGGGACTAAGGTTTCTTATCATAACGCCAATAACTTGTCTCGGGAAGATGCTCTACGAATGATTCTTGCAAATGCGTCAAACAAGGATGTATTTGTCTGCACCACCGGAAAAACCTCCCGGGAAGTTTATGAAATTCGAGAAGCACTTTGCCAAGGCCATGAAAAAGATTTTCTTACCGTGGGCTCAATGGGCCATGCATCCATGATTGCCTTGGGCATAGCAATGTCAAAGCCCGAAACCATTGTCTGGTGCCTGGATGGAGACGGTGCAGCCTTGATGCATTTGGGCAGCCTTCTGGTGGAGGCAAAGTGCAGCCAGAAGAATTTGATTCATGTAGTGCTAAATAACGGGGCTCATGAGAGTGTTGGCGGCATGCCGGTTGGCGGCGGTGATATTGCCTTTACCCCCATTGCTAAAGCAGCAGGCTTTGAACAGTGCTTTTTTGCTGCAAATGAGCAGGAGTTGAAATCCATCCTCCCTGAAATACAAATGGCAGCCGGAAGGTACGCCTGCTTTGTGGAAATTGACGTAAAGCTATTTTCTCGTTCTGACTTGGGCAGGCCCAAGTCTACACCCCAGGAAAATCTCAAGCAGCTGATGACATTTCTGAAAAAAGAAGGGGAAAAGGCATGAAGGCACTTTTACTCAATTCCGGCGTAGGCCAGCGTATGGGAGACTTTACTGAAAACAACCCCAAGTGCATGGTGCCCATTGGGAAAGGCTACACAATCATCAGCCGCCAGCTTACCCAAATTGCCAAGATAGGCATCCCTGAGGCTGTTGTCACGGTGGGTCCCTTTGCAGACCAGTTGAAAGCATATATTGAAAGCTTACGTCTGCCCATGGACATAACGTATGTTTCAAATCCTATCTATGGCGAAACCAACTATATCTATTCCATGTATCTTGCCAGGGAGCATTTGCTGGATGATATTCTTTTGCTCCATGGTGATTTGGTTTTGGAATGCAGTGTGCTGTCTGACCTGATCAAAAGCCCTGTCAGCACGGTGGCGGTTGATTCCACCCTGCCGCTTCCGGAAAAGGATTTTAAGGCAAAGCTGAATCACGGCCGTGTAGCCGCCATCGGCATAGAGTTTTTCGGGCCTGACTGTGTCGCCTGCCAGCCCGCCTATCTTTGGCGGCAGGCGGATTTTGAAGCCTGGATGGAGGCCATCGAACGCTTTTGCTTATCAGGCCAAATGAAGGTATATGCTGAGAATGCCTTCAATGCGCAAAAGGGGGCCATTCCATTGTATCCCCTGGAATTGAATGGCCGCCTGTGCAATGAGATTGATAATCCTGATGACCTTGAAATCATTTCCCAACGTTTTATGAAGACGCTATAGAAAGGGGTGATCGCCGCATGAAGCAGGTATACATGAGCTTCAGTACAGACATCCTCCATAACGGGCATATCAAAATCATACAAAAAGCGGCGCAGCTGGGGGAGCTTACTGTTGGTGTGCTTACAGATGAGGTTATTGCCTCCTTCAAGCGTTATCCTTTAATCCCCTTGGAGGAGCGGGTTCAGCTCTTTCAAAACATAGTGGGCGTCAAGCGTGTGGTTGTGCAGAGCACCTTAAGTTATGAAGCGGTGCTTCGAGAATTTAAACCTGACATTGTCGTGCACGGAGATGATTGGATAACAGGCTACCAAGCCCATATCCGGAGCCAGGTCATTAACGTGCTTTCAGAATGGGGCGGCGAGCTGGTGGAATATCCCTACACTCATACCCCCACTGAA
This sequence comes from Bacillota bacterium, assembly GCA_023409955.1. Taxonomy (GTDB): domain Bacteria; phylum Bacillota; class Clostridia; order Christensenellales; family Aristaeellaceae; genus JAEWAH01. The sequence goes on from JAEYQQ010000054.1 coordinate 5,598, forward strand.
GAAACGTTGAGCCACTTGGATCAGCAGCTTTCTATGCCAGAGCACCGTCGGTCCAGGCTGAAAAAGCTGCTCCAATACAAACCGTGTCTTTCGGTGATGGAAGCCCACAATGGCCTCACCGGGCTTATTGTGGAAAACGCAAAGGTACAAACACCCCAAGGCATCCGTCAGTTTGATGCCATGTGGGTTTCCAGCCTGTGCGATTCCACCGCCAAGGGCAAGCCGGATATTGAACTGGTTGACTTGACCTCCCGCATTCAAACATTGGAGGAGATCATGGAGGTTACCACCAAACCCATCATACTGGATGGGGATACCGGTGGGCAAACAGAGCACTTTGTGTATAACGTCCGCACACTGGAAAGGCTGGGGATATCCGCCGTCATCATTGAAGATAAGACGGGACTGAAGCAAAATTCCTTGTTTGGTACGGAAGTGGTGCAGACACAAGAAAGAGTTGAAAGCTTCTGTCAAAAAATCCGTGCAGGCAAAAACGCTTGTAAGACCAAGGATTTTATGATCATTGCCAGGTGCGAAAGCCTGATACTTGATCAAGGTATGGAAGATGCACTTACCCGCTGCCGGGCTTATGTGAATGCAGGTGTGGACGGTATCATGATCCATTCCTGCAAAAAGGACCCGGGGGATCTCCTCACCTTCTGCTGCCAGTTCCGCCAAGAAGATAAGACGACGCCTCTGATTGTGGTGCCCACCACCTATAACACAATTACGGAGGAGGAGCTACAAAAGGCAGGGGTCAATATCGTTATCCATGCCAACCACCTTTTGCGCAGCGCGTTCCCTGCCATGCAGAAGACTGCCCTAACCATCTTGGAAAACGGGCGTTCACTGGAGGCGGAGGCGGGATGCATGTCCATCAAGGAAATCCTCACACTGATCCCTTCCGATATTTGAAGGAGAGCATCATGTTTTCACCCTTCTCCCCGGTGGATATCCGCATACTAAGTAAAGCTGCCGGCCTGAAGACCATTGAATCATTTGTAAAGGATACCAATGGGCTTTGTATATTAATCAGCGAAACCATGATAAAAAGGCTTGATTTGACTACCTTTGTTGATGGTTTGCTGAAAAAACACAGTGGCATATGGCTGAAGGCCATCCCATCCAATCCGACTGTCCGGGATGTTTGCGATGCTTTGCAAGCCCTGGCTGGCAGGTGTGTGGGCACCATCCTAGCCATTGGCGGCGGCAGTGCCATGGACCTTAGTAAGGCCATTGCAGCATTGCATGGACAACTTAATGAAAAAAGCCTTACGGAGGATGGAGTCCGTAAGGCCATTATGGAAAAAACATATGTAAATACACCCGATATCCCAAGGTTGATAGCGGTGCCCACAACAGCAGGCACCGGCTCGGAAGTGACCCGATGGGCAACTGTGTGGGATCCTAAAAGAATGCAAAAGCTCTCGGTGGATGCGGTATGGCTTTTCCCAAAAGCTGCTGTCATCGTGCCGGAGTTTACCATGGGCATGGGGCAGGAACTGACCTTATCTACCGGCTTGGACGCTCTTTCTCATGCCATGGAGGCATACTGGGCAGTTAGCCGCACGCTTTTGTCAAAGACCCTTGCCCTTTGTGCCGTGGAGAAGATCCGGGATTCTCTCCCCTGTGCTTTGCAAGCTAAAAACATGGAAAGCCTTGCTTTGCGTGAAGAGATGTGTATGGGCTCCTTATTGGCCGGACTGGCCTTTTCCATTACCCGAACAACAGCCTGCCATGCCATATCCTACCCACTGACGATGCTGCATAATGTGCCCCATGGTTTCGCCGCAGCTCTTACCTTGTCCTCTGTCATGCGGCGCAACGCAGAAGTGCTTCCAACGATTACACGATTGCAGGGGATGTTTGATGCAGAGGGCGGGTTTGATGCGTGGATCAGAAGCCTGACAGCACCGATAATACCACTCAAACTGTCTTCCTTTGGTATTTGTGATCTAGACCTGCCTGCTATTGCAGACCAATCCTTTACGGCTGGCCGTATGGACAATAACCCCATTGTATTTGACAGGCAGCAGATTCTCTCTATTTTGAACGAATGCCTGTAACTCAAAAACCAAGGATTGATAGAAATCAAGGATTGACAGAATTGCCATACAGGAAAGCATTTAGCGCCTGAGCTTCCGCTGTGCTGTTTGTAATACGCACAGCGGTTTCTTTTCCGTACTTTTCTTCTGTTCCCTGAAGGGGAAATTGCTTTGTTTCCAATGAAGCACTTGACATGGAAACAGCCGTCATGGCAGTTTCCATCATATCCATCAATGTCATGTTTGTTTCCACATAAGGCATAAGCGCCGAGACCATGTCCATCATGGCATCAAGGTCCAATCGGAGCGCCTTTTGCATGCAGGCAGATAATGCTGTGCTTAGGTAGGATTTTTCATCTCGGGCAGGCGCTTTCATATATGCTACAGCCTGTGCTCCGGTTAATGTTTGCTGGCCTGCTTTTTCGAAAGCTTTTGTTTTTCCGTCACTCATCACCAAAGTTAAATCTCTCTCATCGATCACAAGATCAATGCCACCTAGGGCATCAATGATCTTTGCCATGCCGCCTAAGTCCACCAGCACATAGTTTTTTATGTTGAGGCTAAACAAGTTGTTTACAGTATGGAGTGTTGCCTGGGGGCCGCCGGCAGCCAGGGTGTAACCCAAAGTAATGCTGTCATTTCCCTCATCCATAAAAGACTCCGGACGTATGGAAGCCAGCTTTACAGCCCCTGCTGCCTGCAGGGTTGCAGCCACGATTGCATCAGCGCTACGCTCCTCCCCCTCTGGCTGATGAATGCCCAGCAGCAGGACAGAGATGCTCAAAGGGGACTCTGCCAAAGCACAGGCACCCTGAAAGCTGCTTAATACCAGCACCATGACGACAATGAAGAAAACCAACTTTCTTTTCATGTTCATTCCTCCGTACAGACAATTTCTACAGTCTCAGCATAACGCTGGCGGTAAACGACTGGTCATCCCATTGAGGCATGTATTCCCCGTTATGTCGGCTGGCAATGGCCTTGATGCTTTTGATGCCAAGGCCGCCGGCAGATCCCTTTTTACTGATAATATGGCCTTCTTCTTTAAGGACAGTACCGTCAAATGTGTTTTTTACGGTAATCATCAAATGCCCCCCCTGAGGAGCGCCCCGCAATATCATCTGCCGATTTCCTTCCGGAGCGCTCTGGCATGCTTCCAATGCATTTTCCAGAAGGTTTCCCAGCAGGGTGCATAATTCAAAGCTATCCATAGGTGGATTCTCCGGTAGTTCCAGTACGGCAGAGAATTGGATGTTCTTAATCTGGCATTTTTTTTGGTAACCGATCAGCAGCGCATTTACGGCTGGGCTTGAGCAAAATCTTGTTACAACACATTCATCGCACTTGATACCAAAGGCCAGTAAGTAAGCTCTGGCTTCCTCAATTTGTCCTGTCTCCAGCAAAATTTGAGCCACATGCAAATGGTGCTTGCAGTCATGGCGTAATATGCGGGAGGCTTCCATCATTTTTTCAAAGTCAGCGCTTTGCATGGTGCATGCATCCAGTATAGAGCGGGTCATGACAAGGTCGTGCTCCGCCTGTACTTTGGAAAAGGCAGACAATATCGCAAGTATTAGAACGGAAACGCTCCATGCTGCAAACACCAGCAGCAGCGGGGCGAGCATGGAAGGGTTTTCCGGGCTTGCATCCAGGGCAGTGGGAATCAATATGCTGCCCAGGCATGGGCCAAAGCCATACAAGACAAGGCTCCAATCTGGATTTCTAAACAATATATCCTGTAACAGCCTTTTACCGGTGCGGCTAAGCCAACACAAGAATGTTCCACCCAATAAGACAAAGCAGCAAAGCCAAAGGCCTTGATAAGCAGCCGTGTGTTTTTCATATAATGCATTTGCTATCAGGGAGGAAAGTCCGCATGTTACACAGGTTGAAAACAACTGAAAGAGGAAGGAAAAGCATTTGGCAGGGAGAGCATCTTTAAAAAGCAGGATCGTGGGCAGAGCAAGCAGCAGCAGTGCATATGGAAAGCCACTTTGCATGCCTATGTCTACAGACGTGTTCAGGTCCAGCAAAATCAGAATAACGCTGGATACAAGCAATACTATCGCAGCCTTTACAGTGGTCATTCTTGGCTGCAATATCAGCACTATACCGCAGGATATCATGGATAACACAACAATGCCCGATGCTTGCGATAACAATTGATCCATAGAATTCTCCCCCGTTATGCATTCGCAATAGATAGGAATGGATGCTTTACTATTAACGGGCGTGGCTGACATTAATAATCATACCATAAACAGGGTGTGCGGATTTTATAACAATGAGGCTATTTTTGGAAACCTTTGGCGCAAACCCCATATTGGCATTTCTTTACACTATAATAACTCCATTCAAAGATATCCGTATGCTTATTTGTCAGAAGACATTGCTGTAATATGGAAAGGGGATACGCATGATTCGTGTTGCCATCTGTGAAGATGATCATGTTATGCTGGAGAACATGACCCGTATGGTCAGGGAGTTCAGCATTGCCAATCCCCATTTGGGCATCACCATTCATCCATTTGCCAGTACCTTTGATCTATTGGACAGTAGGGAAAAGCAAAGCGCACCTTATCACATCTATTTGCTGGATGTGTTAATGCCTGTTATGAGCGGCATTGAGCTTGGACGTTATATCCGCAAGGATGATGACCATGCGGTGATAATCTATATGACCTCCTCCACGGAGTATGCCCTGGAGTCTTTTAAGGCATCACCGCTGCAGTATTTGGTCAAGCCTATACAAACGGGAGTTCTGCATCAGGTGCTGGAAAAGGCGTGCCAAAAGCTTAAGCAGTACCAGGACCAGCAAGTGCTGATTCGGGTCAAGGGCGGTATTGCTTTGGTACGGTATAATCAAATTGCTTATATCGAATACATGAACCATACCATGACATATCATTTGATTACGGGTAAAACGCTGACATCCATGGTGCTGCGGGAATCCTTTACTGACTGCACGGAAAAGTATCTTCAAGACCCCAGGTTCATCAAGCCCCATGCTTCCTTTGTCTTGAATATGGATTATGTGCAGGTGCTCTCCAGCAAGGAGTTTCAAATGCAAAACGGAGAGACAGTGCCTATCTCCAAGAGGTCTTATATAATGGTGAGAAGACAGTTCATGGATTATGTGCTGGCCAGGCATGGCGGTATTGCCCAATAGCATGTGCGGCAGATAAACCATTGGTTTACTTGGCAGAAAAAGGCTTGAAAAAAATTAAACAATATGGTAAGCTAAACAAGATTTTGACAGAAAGGAGGTACTTGCATGATCATTACGTTTAAAAAGTCTTCAGCAATCGTGAATCGTGGCATCAACAAGATGGCATGCAGGATACCTCTGTCCATAGCAGCGGGATGATTTTTTGTTGTCCCCAGAAGGCGGCGGTATGAAATGCAGTTCATACCGCCGCTTTTTTTATTGCAGAAAGGATGATTGTCATGACTTGCACACTGGGAACGAGGATTCAATATTTACGAAAAGCACAGGGTATTACACAGGCACAGCTTGCCATCAAGCTTGGCATTACCGCACCGGCAGTATCCAAGTGGGAACGCGATATCGCGTACCCGGATATCATGCTGCTCTATCCGCTGTCAAAGACATTACGCGTGTCATTGGATACGCTGCTGTCTCCTATGTATGAATTTAACGGGAGTTGATTATAATGTTTGGTTTTAATGATCGCACGCGCTTTCGCATCTGGCATCTGTTTCATAGCGAGAGTAAGAATTACGGGTATCTTTACAGCAAGGAATTTCAAGAAGCACTCCAAAGAAAAGATGAGGCTGTGTTCAATTATATTCACAGGTTTAGGCAAAACTGATGCATGCGAAGCTGGTGTATGGCACGTGCGGGGAGGCAAGTTCTCCCTTCACGAGGCCTTTTTTTATGTAGTGTTCAAGCAATGTCTTGGGAATGACCACGTGATGCCCTGAAATAGGCATGGTTGAAAAGCGGAAGAGGATCGCACACTATGCTTGAGGGAGTGGTTGCATGCCGGCAGCGGCGCATAAAGGCGCGATTCAATTTGGTTTGGTATATATCCCGGTCTCTTTATACACGGCTGTTTCTGCCAACGATATCAGCTTTAATCAGCTTCATAAAGACAGCCATGCCCGCATCAGATACAAAAAGGTGCGGGAAGATACCGGTCAGGAAGTATCCTCAGATGAGATTGTCAAGGGCTATCAGTATGAACCTGGCAAGTATGTTGTCCTTAGCGAGGCGGAGCTGGAGCAGATGAAGACTGAGAAGGATCGGTCCATCAACATCCTGCAGTTTGTAAGCCGGGATGGCATACAGCCGGTTTATTATGAAAAGGCGTATTATCTGACACCTGACAGCGGCAGTGACAAGGCGTATTCGCTGCTTCTTGCAGCAATGGAGCAGGAGAACGTGATGGCCATCGCTCAAAGCATACTGGGAACAAAGGAAACCATGATGGCCCTTTTTCCCCTGGGGGGCTGCATTCTGCTTGAAACGCTTCATTATCAGGATGAGATAAAGCCTGTTCCAAAGCCACTTGGCAGTTATCAGATCAGCGCCCAGGAAATGAATATGGCAAAAACACTGATTCAAACCATGACGGGTACTTTTCAGCCAGAACAGTATCACGAGACATATGCCCAGCGACTCAAGGAAGCCATACAGCAGAAAATCAATGGGCAGCAGTTTGCGGTACCTAAGCAGGAGCACGGCGGGAACGTGATCAGCCTGATGGATGCGCTGCAAAAAAGTATACAGCAGCGGCCCAGAATGTGGGGCAACCAATGATAAAGCCCATGCTCTTAACCGAGCAGGATCAGCCTTTTGATTCCCCCGAATACCTATATGAACTAAAGCTGGATGGCATCCGCTGTATTGCGTATCTTACATCGGATGCAACAGACCTAAGAAATAAGGATAGCTACTGTCTGACGCCTCTTTTTCCAGAGCTGAAAGCTATTTGCAGACAAGCAAAAGCCCCCTGCATCCTGGATGGGGAGCTGGTGCTGATGGAAAACGGCGTGCCCAATTTTGAACGGCTGCGGCGCAGGGCGATGATGACAGATCCTTTTAAGATTCAGCTTGCCGCCTCCACCCTCCCTGCCGCCTATGTGGCTTTTGATATATTGCAGCTGGATGGCGGGGAGCTTTTGTCACTGCCTCTTACCAAGCGTAAAGAGATTCTCTCGGAAACGGTGGAGGAATCCTTGCGGCTGGCCGTATCGCGAACCATCGAAGGCGCAGGGGTGGCGCTGTTTGAGCAGGCTAAGGCGATGAATCTGGAAGGCATTGTGGCTAAACGAAAGGATAGCCTGTATCAGCCGGATAAGCGGTCAAAGGATTGGATTAAGATTAAAAACCTGAAGGACGAGGATTTTTTTGCATGCGGCTATGTCCCCAAGGAACGCATGACAAGCCTGGTTCTTGGAAAACAGATAGCCGGACAGCTTACCTATCAGGGGCATGTTTCCTTGGGTGTGCCAGGTCGGGAAGTAAGGGCCATGGCAACAAGCCCCCATTGTCCCTTTTTTATGGTGCCGCCGGGGAATGACAACGCTGTTTGGTTTGAATACATGCCCCTTTGTACCGTTCAGTATATGGAAAGAACCTCAGCTGGCGCTTTACGGCAGCCGGTGTTTAAGGGTTTTAGGCCTCAGATCTTAATGTAAATAGTTCCGTTGATAGGCTGTTTCTTCATTGTGTGTCCAGAATCCCCCGCGCTCCCAGTCGGCTTGCTGCTGCAGCAAGGATTGATACTGGTATTCGGCCTGGTCCCTTTCCTTTTGTGTCAGGGAGGTATCATGGCGCTTTCTCTCTGCTTCGGCTAACTGCCTTTCTACTTCTGATATACGCAGCTGCTTATATTCATTCCGGTTCATATTCTTGCCTCCTTTTTTCAATAGCATTGCATTGTTCATCAAGCTTTATTCGAATGCATAAAAAAAGTAGCTTATTGGATAAGCGCCCAAGGGGTGAATGATTAGGGAGTTGCAACTTTTTTTGATAGTCATCCATCACATACCTGCCGGCTTTCTCTTGAAAGCCCTGATGGCTACAAAAAAGTGCGGCCCAGATAAGTCGGTGCCGCACTCTATGCCGTCATCCATTGTCTTTTGTAACATGGGCTCATTTATAAACGACCCTTTTCGTGGGTGGTTGCTCGAAGGATTCGACCAATGGCTTCGGCAGCATTATGCAAAAGTGGCTCTGCACGGCCAATTGCATCATCCAAAGTAATGGCACCGTCGGAAATGGATATGCATGCGGTTATTCCATGGGCATATAATTCCTTCCAGCCGTTTTGCAAACAACCGGACAGGCAGATAACGGGGATGCCGTACTTTTTTGCAATGGCGGCAATACCCATGGGGACCTTGCCGAAGGTAGTGGATTTGTCTGTACAACCTTCGCCTGTAATAATCAGATCCGCACGAGAGATGTGCTGTTCCAAGCCTGTCTCTGACACGATCAATTGAAATCCTGACACCAGCTTGGCAGATAGCAATGCCACCAACCCTGCACCGGCACCGCCGGCAGCTCCGCTTCCTGGCATACTTCGAACATCGATGCCGATTTCTTGTTCAATGATGTCTGCATAATGGGACAGGGCACGATCTAAAAGCTGGATTTCCTCTGCCGTTGCACCCTTTTGCGGGCCATAAACCCACGCGCTGCCGTTTTCTCCGCATAGGGGGTTGTTTACATCACAAGCAACAAGCAGTTCCACATTTGAAAGCAAGGATTTTAAAGGCGTAATGTCAATGTGCGCAAGATCAATCAGCGGTCCGCCGCCAAAGGACAAGGGTTTGCCCTGCCCATCCACTAAAATTGCACCCAATGCTTGCGCAATGCCTGCACCACCGTCTGTTGTTGCACTGCCGCCCAGGCCGATGATGATACGCTTGCAATTATTAGAAAGGGCAGTGCGAATCAGCTCGCCGGTACCAAAGGTGGAAGCCAGCAGAGGTTTGCGCTGCCCCGCTGGTGTAAGCATAAGGCCTGAGGCAGAGGCAAGTTCAATGACGGCGGTTTGTCCATCGCCCAAAATGCCCCATTTGGCAACAACGTCTTCACCCAGCGGACCGCGTACTGTTGTAAGGTATACTGTGCCGCGTGTGGCAATGCACAACGACTCTACGGTGCCTTCACCGCCATCTGCGATAGGAATCAAATGCACATCATCTATGCCGCCAGCTTCCAGCCCGCGGGCAATAATTCGGGATGCTTCCAATGAAGACAAAGACCCTTTGAAGGAATCGGGGGCAACGAGAATATGCATGCGATCACTCCGCCCGACATCAGGGCGTTCTCCTACAACAGTTTGGTATGTATGTGCGGCAAGTGTTTATCCGTTTTACTCCCGACAGGCTTCCATTGGCAATTATGAATTGACAATGTTCTGTGGATTTCCTCTTATGAAGTCATGGAGATTGCGCACTGCAATGGACAAAAGGCGGCTGCGGGACTCTTTAGGAGCCCAGGCAATATGAGGTGTAATGAGGCAGTTGTCTAATCCTAGCAGGGGGTTATTGGGTAGAATGGGTTCTGTGGAAACGACATCAACAGCCGCAGCAGATACCTTTTTGCTAAGTAATGCTTCCCGAAGGTCACTTTCATTTATTAACGGTCCCCGGGAGGTGTTGATGATGATTACGCCATCTTTCATTTGCTTTAAGGTTTCTTTGTTAATGATGCCTTGGGTTGTTGGCAGCAGCGGACAGTGCAGTGAAATAACATCACTCTTTTCCAGTAGTTCTGGCAGGGATACACAGTCAGAACCGATAACAAAGGCATCGTAAGCAATCACATGCATCCCAAAGGCTTTTGCGATTGCAGCGGTAGCTTGGCCGATTCGGCCATACCCTATGATGCCCATGGTCTTGCCTGCCAGCTCCATCAGCGGATAATCCCAGAAGCAGAAGTCTCGGCTATGGGTCCAGCGTCCGGTTTGCACCTGGGAATTGTGGTGTCCGACACGGTGACAGATTTCCAGCAGCAGCGCAAATACATACTGAGCCACCGCAGCTGTACCATATGTTGGGATATTGCTTACAGGGATGCCCTGTTCCTTAGCCGCTGCCACATCCACAATGTTGTAGCCTGTTGCCAAAACTCCGATAAATTTCAGATTTGGGCAAAGAATTAACGTTTCTTTTGTCAGGGGTGTTTTATTGGTAAAAACGGCATCGGCATCACCAATGCGTGCCGTAATTTGATTCGGCTCTGTATGATCATAAACAATAAGTTCCCCCAGTTCCTCCATTTCGGCCCAGCTAAGATCACCGGGATTGAGGGTATAACCATCCAAAACTACAATCTTCATTGAAATCCTCCTGCCATAAAAGACTTGCATATTTTTGCAGACAATGCTACTATGTGAAATATCTTTACAAAATAGGGGATAAAACCATGACCCAAAAGTTGTCCAAAGCGAATCAGTCTGTCGAAAAAACGCTTCAAATTATTGAAGTTCTGGCATATGAGAAAGAACCATTGCGTCTTGCAGAACTTGCAAAACGTGTAAACATGCCGGCAAGCACCGTGCTGCGTATGGTTAATACGCTGCTGGAGCATGGTTACGCCTATCAGGATGCGCTAACGCTTCGGTATGGTCTTACACTGCGTTTTACCCAAATTGGACATTTGATTAGCGGGCAGTTCAGCATTCGGGATATTGTTCATCCGCATTTGCTGGAATTGAGCAAATTGAGCGGAGAATCTTCCTGTCTGGCAATTGAAGAGGAAATGGAAGTCATTTATATCGATGTGGTGGACGGCACAGATGGTATGCTGAAAATTATGCAGCGTATTGGGAAACGGGCGCCGCTCCACTCAACCGGTGTTGGCAAGCTGATGCTGACTCAGTATTCCAGGGAGATGCTCCAGCAGCTGGTTCAGCAGCGCGGGCTTTCCTGCCTGACGCCCCATACGCTGACCTCCATAGAAGATTTGACATATGAGCTGGCCAATATTAAAAATCAAGGCTACGCGGTAGATGATGAGGAATGCGAGTTGGGTGCCAGGTGTGTAGCTGCACCGATTTACAATTATGAAAATAAAATCGTTGCTGCCATTAGTGTTTCCGGACCCATATCCCGTATGACACGCAAGCGTGTGCTGGAACTGGCACCCATTGTTATGGGATTTGCTGATAAGATCAGCAGCGCAATGGCATATAAGAAAATGTAATAGGACAAGGGTATTATGCAGGGCTTTCAATGCGTTATGAAAGCCCTGCTTTTTTATACCAGGGACCAGGCTTCATCAAGAAAGCGCTTTGCGTTGGCTATGACCATTTCACTATCTTCGCCATCCCAGGGTTTGACTTCAAAGGCTACTACGGGGCGTTTGCCTTCTGCCAGATAACCAATTTGGAAAAGTTTGCGTAAAAATTCAACAAGAAGGGGAATGTCCACTTGGCTGTGTAAAAAACCAAAGCGCGGATGCTGATCGCCATATGCGGCGGCACCTTGGGTGAGTACAGAATTTGCAATGTGCACGTGGCGGATATACGGGGCGATGGGAAGGATGTTTTCATCCAAGGATTCATGCAGTTGCGTAATATGGCTCAAGTCCACCATAAGCCCAAAATGTTCATAGGATGCGGTGATTTCCTCGGCAAAGCGCTTGGCCAGTGGAGCTGGGCCAATTAGAGAGCATTTTTCTACATCATAATCAAATATTTCCAGATTAACTGGTAAATTACCTTTTTTCTTTGCATAAGAACAGATTTCGAGTGTGCTTTTGACAAGCGCTTGATAAGCTTCCTCATGTGTGTCCGGGTGAAACCTGCCAGCCAGATAAGCGATGGCTTGTGCCCCCATCTCACTGGCTTCATCAATACAGCTTTTCATGCGCTCCACGGCCCGAAGGCGTAGGCTTTCGTCCAAGCTGTTGAGGTTTTCCTTGTTTCGCAGCAGCTGCGGCTGCGTTCCATAGCCAAGCGTCACTCCGCTTTGCGTAACGAGGTCTGCTACGTTTTTTCTCATCTGCGGACATGCAATGCGTGTCAATTCGATGGCATCGAAATATGTATCAGAAAGTACCTTTCGTACGCTACTAACAATATCTCCTTCCCCTGTCATGGCGTCAGGGTAAGCCATAAAGTGTACAAGGCCTACTTTCATGTACTTTTTGATGGATTCGTTCATGTTTGGCTCCTTACTTACGCCTCCGGCGCAAAACGTTTGATGTTGGCGATGCTGCCGCCCATATCGCATAGCTGATCTTTTGCGCAAATCACATCAATAACATATGTGCGTTCACTGTTCTTGGCACGATTAAGGGCAGCAGCCAGTTCATCTGGCGTAAATACGCGCTCTGAAAGGCAGCCGTATCCTTGTGCTACCTTTACATAGTCGATGGTGCCATCCTGGTTATAGGGCATATCCACGGCATATTCAAAGCCGTAGGCGCCCTTTTGATTTTGGCGGATCAAACCCAAATAAGCGTTATTGACAATCACAACAATGATTGGCTTGTGTAGCGCGGCAGAAACTGCAATTTCTTCACCCATAAAAGTAAAGCCAAAATCCCCAAGCACCGTGACCGAATGATTATTAGGATCGGCAACCTTTACACCAAAGGCGGCGGGAATTTCATAGCCAAGGGTTCCTGCACCACCGGATGGCAGGTAATGGCGTGGTTTGTTGATTTGCTGCAATTGCCCAGACCAAATTTGGGTATTGCCGCAGCCGACGGTAAACACGGCATCGTCCTTGAAGGCACGGTTGAGCTCCTCAAATACCCTGTGAGGCATCATTGGGCAAGCATCGTAATCCGTTTTTCGTGCAAGGCTTGTGCGGATTTCCGGGATGGTATTGGCCCGCTCTTTGTTTATCGGCGATAGGCCAAGTACCTTGATTTTATCAATAAGAGCGCGAACGGCTATTTTGGCATCGGAATGGATGGCCAGGTCAGGCGTAAACACTTTCCCATGCTGGCTGGGCGCAATGTCAATGTGTATAAATTTGCGGCTGCCGCGGTATACGTTCAAGTCACCAGTATGTCGGTCTGTAAAACGGCAGCCGATGCCTAAAACCATATCGGATTCCAAGAACACCTTGTTTCCGGCAGGCTGGCCTACTTGGATGCCGGCATGGCCTGCATTTAAGGGATGATCTTCAGGTATGCCGCCTTTGGCCATGTATGTTGTAATCACAGGAATGTGCAAAAGCTCTGCCAGTTCGATAACGTCTTCTTCGCACTCGCTAAGGATAGCGCCGCCCCCCATAATAATCACTGGTGCTTTTGAGGAGGACAGCAGGTTGACGGCTTGTTCAATCATCTTAGGATCATACTTTGGGGATTGCACTGGTATGGGAAAATAGGTGTCTATATCAAAGGAGATGTCCGATTGCTGCACATTCAAAGGTAGATCGATCAGCACAGGCCCCGGCTTTCCGCTGCGCATTAAGTAAAAGGCTTCCTGCATTGTCTGCACCAAGTCTTCGGGATTCTTTAGACAGTATGTTTTTTTGGCAACGGGTTCGCAGATTTTTGCGATATCGACGCATTGGAAAGGATCCTGATGCATTTGCCATGTATTAGCCTGGCCTGTGATTGCCAAAAAAGGAATGGAATCAATATTGGCTGTATAAATGCCTGTTACGAAGTTTGTTGCAGCAGGGCCGGAGGTACATACTGCAAGAGCAATCCTGTGACTTCTGCGATAATAACCATCCGCCGCATGTGTGCAGGCTTCCTCATGGCGCATGCAGTAGTGAGATATTGGGGAGTGCTCCATATACTTATACAAGGGGTTGATGCCAGCGCCAGGAATACCAAAGGCATCCGTAATGCCCTCTTTAACAAGTATCTGAATCAATGCCTCGGCTAATTTCAATTTGATTCCTCCCACAATGATGTTTTCATATAGTGAAATATAGTTTTATTAAATAGATTATATAACCGCATTGGAACGCTGTCAATCCTATGGGCGTATTAATTTCAATTAAAAGAATATAATTTCAAATAAAGAAATTTGTTTAAATAAAATATTAACTTATTGTTTTTTGTTTTCAATCAATAGATCGATGATAAATTACACAAACAAAATAAAAAAAACTATTGCAAATTCAATTCTGGCATGTTAGACTCTATGCATAAAAACAAAACGCAATTTCACTATGAGAAACATTCACGAATAAATGATACTGCAACGATGGGGAATGCAGCACAAGGATGGCACAGGCGAAGGGTATCAACCGGCCGAAATCTGTATTTCTGACAACCATGTAAGGCAATCTTTATTTTCTTGTGCCTTGCTGTTTAAAAGACGATGGCGTGATCCCTTTAAGGGTTTGGAAAAACGTACTTTAAGGAATCGGCATTGGTAAAGGAGGGGTTTGCGGAACAAGGGGTAGTTTCTCAGATTCATCAGGTAGGTGCAAGGAAAACAGGCATGGCTCATGACTCAAGATACGGAAAGGAAATGTTGAATGATGAAACATTTACGGTCTGCTTTTTGTATTCTGCTGACATTGGTAATGATGGTTTCTACAGCGGCGTTTGGCGAAACAATTGATCCGAATGATCCAGCGAATTGGCCCCTTCCCAACAACCTGCCCATCACTGAGGAAGATGTGACGCTAAGCATTTTTGTCAAGTGGACTGACGGTGCAGAGCAAGCATACCCCTCTCTTGCTGAGCATCCCGCCCACAAGCTGCTGGCTGAAAAAATCGGCGTTAAGACAGAGTACATTAACTTCCCGGGCGCAAAAGAAGGCCAGGAACTGCTTAATACCTTTGTGGCATCCGGTGACTATCCTGACATTATCTTCTTTTCCTTAAGCTCTTATCCCGGCGGATATGAAGGTGCTATTCAGGATGGCGTTATCATTGATCCTACTGAGCTTGTAAAGCAGTATGCACCGAATTTTATTTCTGCTATTAATTCCTATGCGGAAAAAGTGCCTATGATTTGGAAGAACATTACCAACGACAACGGCATCATGAGCGGATTTGGCACGATGCTTTCCTCTGAATACATGACAGGCAACGTACAGGGCGGTTTCTTTGTTCGCAGGGACCTGTTGCAGAAGGTTGGCAAAGAGTTGCCTTATACCATTGAAGAGTTTGTTGACGTGCTGAAGGCTTTCAGGGATGATCCCGAAATCAACATGTGGCCTATGACCATGGAAAGCCCCTCCAGATCTTTCTGGAACACCAATCCTTTTGTCAGCGCATGGGGTCTGACCAACGGTAATGCCGGCAACGAATTTGCACTCAAAGACGGCAAGGTGATTTACTCCAAAACCCAGGACGGCTACAAAGAGTATATGAAGTTTATGAATATGCTCTATAGCGAAAAACTGCTTGATCCCAACTTCGTAAGCACAGACGGAAATCTTGCCAGAGAAAAGCTGCAGTCCGGCGAGGCTGCCGTATCCATGGGAAGCTATTGGAACTATTCCAAAATGCTCACACTGGGCAAAGCTACGGTTGGCGAAGAGTGGGATGTTATTGCATTGCCTTACATTCGTCAGAACAAGGAAGATGTGTTGACTACCATTCCTTTGATCCAGCCCATTGACGGTATTGGTGTAGCTATCAGCGCTACCTGCAAGCATCCTGTGGAAGCGATCAAGTTTATTGACGCGTTGTACAGCGAAGAAATTGCTTTCTTCTGCAACTGGGGCCCCGGCAGTGAAGAGTATCCGACCTATGAGATAGTGGATGGTGAACCCCGTATTACGGAGTTCATCACCAAGAACCCCGAAATGGACAGCCAGGTGGCTAACGGCCGATACATGATCAATAACATGACAAGGGTTGGCAGCTTGGTGAAAGATCGCCAGGGCGGCGCTGGTATGCCTCATCAGGAAGAGGGCTGGGATATTTGGAACTATAATGTAAACAGCAGCAATCTGTTGCCCAGCTACATGACTATGACCCCCGACGAGTCCAGGGAATATACGCAAATTATGAACCAGGTGAACACATATGCTGATGAAATGATGTTCAAGTTCATCCTTGGCGATGTTTCCATCGACGCTGAATGGGATACGTTTGTGAAGAACATTGAAAACATGAATGTCGCCCGCGCTGTGGAAATCAAGGAAGCAGCATATGCCCGCTATTTAGCACGCTGATTAATGAGTGTCAGCCCAGGTGGCATTACATGCCGCCTGGGCTGGTTTCAAAAATGCAAATGGGCAGGCTGCTTTGCCCCATTTTCAAGTAAGCTGCCCAATTAATGAGCCATGGTATTTAAGCGGCTGCAAGTAAATAAACCCATATTTGATAAGAAGCGAGGTGAATGTCGGGTTTTTTTACTCGACAGAGCATGTTAGTTCTTCATAAAAGAAAAAAGAATGTGGGCGAGAGCTTACTGACCAATATCAAAAAGCACAAGGTTCTATATATCATGGCGGTCCTTCCGATTGTATACTATGTGATTTTCCATTACTGGCCGATGTATGGCCTTATCATTGCATTTAAAAGGTTTTCACCTGGCCTTGGCATCTTAAAAAGTGAATGGGTTGGCTTTCAGTACTTTCAACAATTTTTTACAGATGTATTTTTTCTTCGAACCATCCGAAATACATTAATGATCAATGTATATCAGTTAATTTTCGGTTTTCCGGTTCCCATTATATTTGCCCTGCTGCTCAATGAAATGGGCCGGGGCAAATATAAGCGGCTATGCCAGACAATAAGCTATCTGCCCCACTTTATCTCTGCCATGATCGTTTGCAGCATTGTCATACAGTTTACGCAAGACAAAGGTGTTGTCACAGTTTTTCTATCGAAGATATTTGGTATTGAGCCAATTAACCTGCTGATTAAGCCGGGTTATTTCCGGCCCATCTACATCATTCAAAGCATTTGGCAAAACTTTGGTTGGAACTCCATTATTTATTTGGCGGCGCTGGCCGGGGTGGACATGGCACTCTACGAAGCAGCGACGGTAGACGGTGCAAACAGATGGCAAAAGATGACCCACATCACCCTTCCATCCATCCTGCCAACCATCATGATCATTTTGACCCTGCGAATCGGATCGTTGATGAGCGAAGGGTCTGAGAAAATTCTTCTGTTGTACAATCCGGCAATATATGAAACAGCCGATGTTATTTCCACCTATGTGTACCGGCGGGGGCTTATGCAAATGGATTACAGCTACGGCTCTGCAGTTGGACTTTTTAACTCCGTAGTCAATCTTCTGCTATTGATAACCGGTAACTTTATCAGCAAAAAGCTAACCGAAAGCAGTTTGTGGTAGTCTGCAAGAGAAAAAGGTGGAGGAATAACCAGTGAAAATCAAAAAGACTGCACCGGGAATTGTGGCAGATGCAATCATATATTCTGTTGTTACTGTGATGACGCTTGCTGCGTTGTATCCCATTTGGCA
Organism: Bacillota bacterium; assembly: GCA_023409955.1. Classification (GTDB taxonomy): domain Bacteria; phylum Bacillota; class Clostridia; order Christensenellales; family Aristaeellaceae; genus JAEWAH01. The sequence goes on from JAEYQQ010000054.1 coordinate 22,993, forward strand.
TGTGTTTATGGCTTCCATTAGCAATCCGTTTACGCTGTTCTCCCATAGAGGGCTATTGCTTTGGCCACAGGGGGAAGCAACACTGATGGGCTACCAAATGACATTCAAGAACCCCAACATATGGTCCGGTTACCGCAACACGCTTTTTTACGTAGTTGCAGGTACATCCTTCAATCTGTTTTTTACTACCCTATGTGCCTATGTAATGTCCAAGAAATACATGAAGATCCGTAAGCTGATGTCTACCATGGTCATCATAACCATGTTCTTTGGTGGCGGTATGATCCCAACATTCTTTGTTATCAAAAGCCTGGGTTTTTATAACACGGTGTGGGCGATATTGCTGCCCTCAGCCATCAGCAGCTACAATGTAATTGTCATGCGCACATTCTTTGCCAACATTCCGGTTGAACTGGAAGAGGCGGCGTTTATTGACGGGGCCGGTGATGCAACCATATTGTTTAGAGTGTATCTGCCGCTGTCCAAAGCAATTTTTGCGGTGATGCTTCTATTTTATGGTGTAGGCAGATGGAATTCCTGGTTTGACTCCATGTTGTATTTGCGAAATTCTAAACTGCATCCGCTGCAGTATGTGCTTCGGTCCATTCTGGCATCGGCAGACAGCAATGCTGTAATCACCACAAGTGAAGAAATGGCAAATGAAAGCGTATATAACGAGATTATCAGATACTGCACCATTATGGTTGCAACGCTTCCTGTGCTGTTTGTATATCCCTTCCTGCAAAAGTATTTTGTCAAGGGAGTTATGGTAGGCTCCCTTAAGGGATGATAAAGCCCCTGTTGCTTGCCATGGACTGATCTTCACTGAAAGGGATAGGGAATGAGTAAAAAAGTATTGGTTCCTGATCAGGACTTTTATGCGCCGTTTTATCAGGCGATATCAGATGCCGGCCTTGAGGTTTGCAGGGAGAAGATTTTGCAAAAGGAAGGCAGGCTGGTGCATGCCCAGCAGCTAGGGTTATATGATTATGTTTTCATTGAAGGCGAGCGCGTTAACCGTCAGGTCATGTGGGACATCGCCCACCGTACCCGTTTGATTATCAAGCTGGGTGCAGGCTTGGACAAGGTAGATGTTGAAGCTGCCCGTGAATACGGTATCACAGTAATGAATACGCCGGGAAAGAATTCGAAGGCGGTAGCTGAACATGCTGTAGCGCTGATGCTATCCCAATTGCGCAATATCACAGGAAACGACAGGAAGGTTCGAAAGGATGGGTGGGGCTATCAGCCTACGCTTAGCCTCTACCATAAAACCATTGGCGTTGTTGGCGGGGGCAATATCGGCAAGGAACTGATAAAGCTGCTAAAGGGCTTTGATTGCCGTTTCTTAATCTATGATATCCATCAGGATGCAGCCTTTGCCAAAGAGAATCATGCGGAATATACCGATATGGATACGCTTTGCGCTCAAAGTGATGTTATTTCTGTTCATGTGCCGCTGAATGAACATACCTGTCACATCATCAATAAACAGCGGATAGGCCTGATGAAAAGCACTTCCGTTTTGATCAACACCAGCCGCGGAGGCACTGTGGATGAAAATGCACTAATCGAAGCCCTTGATGCAGGGCGAATTGGCGGCGCTGGATTGGATGTGTTTGAGACCGAGCCTTTGGAACCGCAGAGTAAGCTTCGGGGGCTTGACAATGTAGTTTTAACGGCACATACGGCATCCTCCAGCGAGCATGCCAGAAGCGAAATGATCAAATATGCGGTGGAGCTGCTACTGGAGTTTGATCAAAAAGAAGCAGAAAGCAGGGCTGTTAATTGATGGACACCATGTTTATACATGAATCTAGGCAAACTCCGGTGAATTATACCTGTGATGTGCTTGTGGCAGGTGGTGGTACTGCCGGTGTTGTGGCAGCCATAGCAGCGGCCAGGAACGGTGCTAAAACCATATTGGTAGACCGATATGGATATTTGGGTGGAACACTGCTGAACGGGGCAGGGCCTCTGCATAGCTTCTATAACTTGTATAAGGCTTTTCCAGGTGCGCCCAAGGTGCAGCTGGTAAAAGGGATCCCAGAGGAAATTGTCAACCGGATGATCGCCGCAGGAGGATCCCCTGGTCACCTGGAGCAGGAAACAGGCGGCAACAGCGACTCAGTGATCACAATGATCGATTGGGAGATTTTTAAGGAAGTAATCTTTGATATGATGGAAGAAGCCGGTGTGGAAGTGCTGCTGCACACCATGGTGGTAGACGCTGTCATGGAGGGAAGTACCATAAAAGGGGTCATCATCGAAGGTAAATCAGGGCGTGAGGCCATTTTGGCCAAAACGGTCATTGACACGACCGGCGATGGGGATGTATCCAAATATGCCGGTGCGGACTATATCAAAATGCATGAAAGTACGCATGCGGGTATGCCCTTTGGTATGTGCGGTGTGGACATGGGCAGGCTCTTGCGGTTTTTAGAAGAGAACAAGCTTGTTACACAATTGATTCGTCATGATAAAGGCAGTGAAACAGACGATGTGATTCGGCTGGGCTTTGATCTGAAGAAAATCCCTGTATTTAAAGAATTTATGGAAAAGACAGGCATGTGGGGTCCCTTGGGGGTATCCCGTTATGACAGTGAGTATTCCTACATTAACTCGGCAACGTTGTGGAAGGTGGATGCCACAGATACCGTGACGCTTTCCAAGGCCGAGTTCACACTTCGAAAGCAGGCCATGACTCTGTCACGGATGCTGAAACAGTATATCCCTGGTTTTGAAAAAGCGTATGTAAGCTGGACACCCATTTGTATTGGCGTGCGGTATACCCGCGTTATCTCCTGCGAGCATGATGTGACCCTTGATGAAATTGTGAATTGTGCACGCTTTGATGATGAAGTTTACCTGTATGGCTTTCATGACTGTGCGCCTCGGATCATGATCAAGGATGCAGGCTGGTACGGCGTTCCATACCGGGCGCTGCTGCCTAAAAAGGTGGAAGGTTTGCTGGTTGCAGGCCGATTGATCACAAGCACGTGGGATGCCCATATGTCCACCAGGAATACAGTGTCCTGCATGGCGCAGGGGGAAGCGGTTGGAACTGCTGCGGCACTGTGTATGAAGGAAAATACCACACCACGGATGCTGGATGTCCAGTTGCTGCGGGATCGATTGAAGGAACAGGGTGTGTACCTGGGTTAATTGAAGTAAGTGAGATGATTGTATGAGATATTATCGTGAAATCAAAAATGGCGATACTCTGGGCGGTTTTACATACAAGGTAACGCTGAATTGGGCGAAGTGGCCCGCGCATTTGGGAAAGGCGAAGATCAATGCGGTGGCAACAGATTCAAAGGGGTATGTATATGCTTTTTCCCGTGATTTGAATGATCCTGTGGTGGTGTTCGATACCGATGGGAATTTTGTCAAGTCTTGGGGCAAGGGTGTTTTTACAAGTACCCATGGCATTTACATCTCAAAAGACGATATCGTCTACTGCTCAGATTTTTATGCACACTGTTTTTATATATTTGATCTTGATGGAAATCAGCTGGGCGTGATTGGTACGCCTGGCGTTCCTGGTGATTGTGGGGCTGATTTGACACAAACAAATCACCGAAACAGGCTCTGGAGCGCGAAAAAGCTAGGGACGCCTTTTTGCCGCCCAACCAAAATCGTTCAAGGTCCCTCTGGAGACCTATTTGCCAGCGACGGGTATGCCAATAGCGCAGTGCACCGTTTTTCAGCGGACGGGCAGCTGAAAAAAACTTGGGGCGGACTGGGTATTGAGGGCGGAGAGCTGTATTTGCCCCACGGCATCTGGGTAGATGAAAACGAAAATGTTTGGGTGACAGATAAGGAAAGCAGCAGGTTAGACGTCTTTACAGGCGAAGGTGTATTTTTGAAGCGTATCGATTGGTTGATGCGCCCATCTGAGGTGGCCGGAGATGGTAAGGGAAATATATACGTTGCCGAGCTGGATGGCGGCGTTACGATATTCAACCTATCCGGGCATGTGCAGGCACGCTTTGGTCATTATCTGTCCGCCATGCGGCCCCATGGCATTTGTGTGGATCATAGTGGGAACATCTTTATGGCACAGTTCCAAGGGAATGATCCCATTGTGAAAATGGAACGGCTGTAAATTTGCAAATGACTATGCGCACCAAAGCTTGGCATGCATGCAATTGATGTAATGGATGGAATAAGTTCGTCCAGATTCATTCTGTATGCAAGGAAGGAAGGCGATGTAATATGAAGCAATGGTATCAGCAGCAGCTGAGAATTGTACAGACGGTTCTTAGGGAAATCGATCTTCATAACTACCGGGCTGATGATGTGGTTGACTATCTTCGTAAAGTTGATGCCAATTGTATCGTTGTCAACGCCGGCGGCATCATTGATTTTTTTGACAACCAATCGCCTCTTTCCCGGCCAAACCGTTTTCTAAATGGACAGGACATGCTGGGTGAGCTGATCTCCCATGCGCAGCAGCATGATATCAAGGTCATGGTTCGGGTGGATTTTCGCGGCGTGGATAAGGACAGATATGAGCAAAAGCCGGAATGGTTTGCCATGCAGGCGGACGGAAGCCCTCAATTAGGCTGGCAGGTCCACCGGCCTTGCTATAATGGTATTTATTCCAATGCTCATGCAGTAGATTATATCACACGGTTAATGTCAACATACAATGTTGATGGTATTTGGGAAAATGCATTGGGTTTTGGCCTTGGACCTTGTTATTGCAAAACCTGCAAGGATCTGTACAAGCGGGATACGGGCAATGAAATCCCTGTCGGCGCTGATTATACTTCGTCTGTTTTCAAAGAATATCGTATATGGAAAGCGCAGTGCGTTGACAGGCATATCACGCTACTTCGCAATACCGTGAAAAGTTTCGGTCATGACAAGGCCTTTTGTGCAGAGATCTTTGGCATGTTTCACAGCAATCATGCCATCATGACAGGCGTTGATTTGTATCATGCCAAGGACAGTTTTGATTTCTTGGTGAGCCCCGCCTTCCAGGATGGTAGCTCCAGCCTGATTCGTAAATATGATACCTTGACGTATGCAGCAACTTCCATCCGTTTTCTCAAATCCATTGACCCCAATAAGCAGGCTGTCTTGCTGTATGGAAACAATGGTACCAAATGGCGGTATATCAAATCCCCCGCTGCGGAAACCCGTATATGGTTATGGGAAGCAGCCAGTGTCGGAGGCGGTTATTGGAATTGTTTGTTTAACGGACAGCATCCAGGGGCTGCGGTTGACAGGCGAAACGCTGGTATTGAGAAGGATGTATACCATTACCTAAAGAGCAACAGTACATACCTTCAAGGGCAGCAGCCTGTTTGCGATGTAGGCATTTTCTATTCGAAGGTAACACGTGATGCATTGGGCAATGACGATGAGACCAGAGATGAGTTTGGTGTCTTCATTCGCGGTATTGAGCGGGTTTTGATAGAAAATCACATTCAATATACATTTATACCGGATTTGGAACTGACAGAGGAAAAGTTGGCAGCATGCAAAGCGGTGCTATTGCCAAACAGTGCATATATGTCTTCTGCGCAGATGGAGATCTTCCGGCGCTATGTGCATAGCGGCGGAGGATTGATTGCTTCCTATAAAACATCCCTGTATGATGAAAAAGGAAATCTGCGTGATGATTTTGGCCTGAAGGACTTGTTTGGTGTTAGCTATACTGGCATACAGCGTGACACTGCCTTTGACGCATTTCAGCTGGTACGCCAGCCGGAGCATCCATTGCTTATCAATATGGAAGCCGAAAAAACACAAATGCTGATGAATGAGGGAAGTACCCTTTTATGCAAGCTCCCCGAGGACAGCTTAACGCAAATGGTACTAAGCTATGTTCCGCCAATTCCCAATCAGCCGCCTGAGTATGCTTGGATCCCCGATGTTACTACTGATTATGTGACAGCCGCGGCGAGCACCTATGGCAAGGGAAAAGTGATATACTTTGCCAATCAAACAGATAAGCTCTGCTGGACCAACGGTCATGAGGACTTTATCAATCTGTATGCCAACGCGATACAATATGTGCTGAATAGGCCGCTTGCCATCAATACCAACGCACCAGCCAGTGTTCACATGGCTTTGATGCGCAATCAAGAAGATTCAAATCAAATGGTACTATCCTGCGTAAACACCACATCTTCAACAATGAGGCCGATACGCAGCCTTGTGCCGGTAACCGATATTTGGGTTGACCTATGCGATGTGGTGCTGGATGAATACACCGTTATGAAACAGGATGGCGCTGTGCGCGTTGAGACCATAAATGAAGATGCTGCACAGCCAGTGACCCGTATATGGATTGACAGACTTGATGAGTTTGCAGCGGTGCATATAAAGGCCCGATGATCATTGCTGGGATATGTTTATTGATAAAGTATTGTGAATGCAATTTTACCTTCCCAGAAAGGCAGATGCATGATGCACACAAAAGTATTGGTGATTGCAGATGACCTTACCGGTGCCAATGATACTGGGGCGCTGCTGGCGAAAGAGGGGTTTTGCGCAGTCGCATCTCCAAGTGCTAAGGTACAGCCTGATTTGGCATGCAATAAAGATGTGCTGGCGATCAATGCTGATACAAGAAGCATGGATAGAGAAGATGCATATGCGTGCGTGAAGGAGCTTGCCAAGAGGCATGCCAAAGCGGGTATGCTTGTAAGCAAGCGTATTGATTCTACGCTGCGGGGCAATGTGGGTGCGGAAATCGATGCCGTACTGGAGGGGCTTCAAAGCCCGCATAAGGCGGCAGTGGTGGTTTCCTTTCCTCGGGCAAGACGTACATGTGTTGGCGGCTATGTGCTTGTAAACGGTGTTGCACTGGAACATACCAGTGCTGCTGCAGACCCAAGGTGCCCGGTGAACACATCCCGCATTCTCCAGGTAATTGCACAGCAAAGCCGGCGCTCAGCCCGCCTTTTTCCGCTGGAAACCATTTATGCAGGCGCCCAGGCCCTTGCCAAGGAGATCAGCCAATGCAAGGATAGCATTATGGTGTTTGATGCCCTTACAGAAGATGATATACAAACCATCGCCAAGGCATGTGTGCTGTCAAAAGTGCCCTTTGTGTGTGTGGATCCCGGCAGCTTTACACTGCATTGCGCAAAAGAAATGTATGCTGATTTTTTGCAAACGTCAGTTAATCAAACCCTGCTGATTGTTGGAAGCCATATGCAAAAGGCCCGGGAGCAGCTGGACTACATGGCTCAAACGGCAGACATGTTAATGTATAAAATTGATGTGCAAAGGTTGATGGACGACTTTGATGCGGAATGTCAGTCGGCCATTGAATACCTGCTATCCTGTACCCGGTCCCACCGTTTGATGTGCCTGACAACAGCCTATGGTGCAAAAATCAACAACCCCAAGGTGCAGGAAGAGTTGCCCCAAAGGTTGGTTGCATTGGTTGAGCGCGTCATGTCCGCAGGAAAATGGCTAATCAAGCTATGTTATCTTTGTGGCGGGGATGTTGCCAAGGCGTTTATTGATGGATCAGGCGCAGACGGAATTGATCTTATCGATGAAGTTATTCCTCTGGCGGTATACGGTACGCTGATGGGCGGCCGGCACAGTGGCATGCGTATTTTAACAAAGGGCGGCATGATTGGGGAAAGTGACGCAATCGCAAACATGCTATACCTGGTGGAAGGGCGATGCAAATAAGCGTTATGGAGGAAAAGGATGTCTAGACCAAAGATTTTGATTCCCATTGGCGATGTAGCCGGTGTAGGTCCGGAGATTGTTGCAAAAGCACTTGCACATAAAAGTGTGTACGAAATTTGCATGCCCATCGTGGTGGGTGAATACAGCTGCATGGAGCGGGCTGTCGAGATAACACAAACAAAGCTTGCGTTGAATCCCATCAAACATGTTCATCAGGGGACATACAAGCATGGCGTTATGGATGTAATTGACCTTGGCAATATCAATGCTTCACAGGTGCCGTTTGGAAAGGTGCAGGCTGCGGCCGGACGGGCAGCTTTTGAGTTTATTGAAAAATCGGTTGCATTGTTGAATGCAGGTCAAGGCGATGCCCTTGCAACAACAACCATCAATAAAGAAGCACTGAAGGCAGCAGGTGTACCTTATATAGGGCATACGGAAATTCTGGGCGGGCTTACGAATACATCAGATCTCATGACCATGTTTCAGGTGCATAACCTGAAAGTGTTCTTTTTGACGCGTCATCTATCGCTGAAAGATGCCATCAGTGCCATCAGCAGGGATACAGTATATTCCTTTATTCATCGCTGCCATGCGGCCATGGTCAACCTTCATATTCCAAATCCCCGGATCGCCGTTGCCGGGCTGAATCCGCACAGCGGGGAGCATGGCTTGTTTGGGATGGAAGAAGTGGAATCCATTACGCCGGCTGTTTTGGATGCGCAAAAGGATGGCTTGGATGTTTCAGGTCCCATTGGCGCAGACTCAGTTTATTATCTGGCCTTGAAGGGGCGCTACGATGCCGTCATTTCCCTGTACCATGATCAAGGACATATTGCCACGAAAATGGTGGATTTTGAGCGTACAGTATCTGTCACCATCGGCCTTCCTTTTCTTAGGTCTTCAGTGGATCATGGTACTGCTTTTGACATAGCTGGAACCAATAAGGTCAGCGAGGTCAGTATGGTGGAAGCGATTCGGGTCGCTGCCCAATATGCTTCTTTCTATCAGCCGTTTAAATGATAGGAGTGCTTGCAGCCAGTCGTTGAGCGGTTTCAGGTCTGGCTTAGGAAGGTACAGGCGCTTATTGCGCGTTACAAATCAATTCTGTTGATCGCCTCATGTAGGAGAGCAGTAATTGCCAAATCATGTAGGTTATGAAAAAGACGTAAAGGCCCCATCGCCTTTACGTATTTTTATAGTATTGGAA
>JAEYQQ010000134.1 GCA_023409955.1 Bacillota bacterium
GACCAAGCGTATGCTGATACCCATTCTTGTCATCGGCACCAGTGGTACCTGCGGGCTTATCCGCACAATCCGGGCGCAGATGCTGGATGAACAAGGCCAGCCCTATGTGCTGGCGCTTCGTGCAAAAGGTGTCAGTGAGCAAGCCATCACCTTCAAGTATCAAATGAGGGCGGTGCTCAATCCCATCGTCAGCGGCTTGGGCGGCATGATCTCTGGCATATTCAATGGCAGCACCATCACTGCCATCGTTCTGATGCTGCCTACCTTAGGACCGGTGCTGCTAAAGGCGCTGCAGACCCAGGATATTTATCTTTCCGGCGGTATTCTTTTAATATCGGCCATCTTGGTGGTTGTAGGAAACCTGATATCTGACTTGCTACTGGCTGTTTTGGATCCCCGCATTAAACTGTTGGAGGAGAAATCAACATGAGCCTGAAGGAAACCTCCGCTCCTGGCACCCTCTCTCCAAAGGCGCAGCGGGCTTTGGAAAAGAAAAGACGAAAACAGGAAAAGTATTATCTCTCTTCCCAATGGAAACTCATGGGCCGCAAACTTGTGCGGCACAAACTTGCCGTTATCAGTTTTGTGATTCTTGGTGTTTTATACTTTGGCGCTATCTTCGCTCCTTTCTTGTCACCCAAGGGCCTGGAGGATTACTCCGGTGCGTATTCCGATGCACCACCTACCAGAATCCACTTTTATCATGATGGCAATTATATTGGTCCCTTTGTTTATCGCTATAGCATTACTAGGGATTTATATGAAAACAAGATATTTACGGAGGACACCTCACAGCCGTATCCACTGCAGTTTTTTGTAAAAGGCGCACCCTATAAGCTGTTGGGTTTTATCCCGGGAGATATTCATCTGTTCAATGTAGACAATACGAAACTGCCAGCAGGGAAGGATCCTACCCAAGTGCTGCTCTTTGGTGCAGATAAATTGGGACGAGACCTGTTCTCGCGTGTTTTACTTGGCAGCCAGATATCTCTTACCGTTCCTTTGCTGGGAACCCTGATTTCGTTTATATTGGCCGTCATCATTGGCAGTATCTCCGGCTACTATGGCGGCATTGCGGATATGATTATCCAGCGGATTATTGAGGTGCTATCATCCTTCCCTACATTACCGTTATGGATGGCCTTGTCAGCAGCCATACCCGCCGGTATACCTGTAGAGCAGGTATTCTTGCTGATTACCATCATCATGAGCCTTTTAAGCTGGCCAGGCCTGGCCCGAACAGTGCGTTCCAAATTCCTCTCACTCAAGAAGGAGAACTTTATATTGGCGGCAAGGCTGTCCGGCGTGTCTGACGCCGCCATCATCCGCCGCCATCTGGTGCCTGGCTTTATGAGCTATCTCATCGTCAACCTTACCCTTGGCGTGCCGCAGATGATCCTTGGTGAGACATCCATGAGCTTTCTGGGACTTGGTATGCGGGCACCAGCTACCAGTTGGGGCGTACTGCTTCAAGAGTGCCAGAGCATTGGAAATATCGCCAACTGCCCCTGGAAGCTGATTCCTCTTGTGTTTGTTGGCCTTGCGGTATTGGCGTTCAACTTCCTGGGAGACGGCTTGCGTGATGCGGCCGATCCATATAAGTAAGGGGTGAGGATGATGAAGGAAATCGGGCAGACGGTGCTTTCGGTGCAGGAACTTCGCATCAGCATCGGGCTGGATGAAGGTTTGCTGGTCCCCGTTCGGGGGGTGGATTTTGCGCTGCGCGCTAATGAGACCCTGGGGCTGGTAGGTGAATCGGGCTGTGGAAAGAGCTTGACCTGCAAAGCGGTGCTTGGCATCAACAGCAAGAACTGCAAGACGGAAGGGAAAATTGACTTTACTGATTCGGATGGAACAGTAAAAAATCTGCTGTCCATGAAGCCTGGCAGCAAGCAAATACGTGATATCCGCGGCAGTAGCATTGCCATGATCTTTCAGGAACCCATGAGTGCATTTTCACCTTTATATACAGTAGGATGCCAGCTTGCGGAAAGTGTGCGTATTCATTTAAAGAAGAGTAGGCAGGAAGCCAAGCAGCTTGTGCTGGATGCCATGCGCCGTGTGGGGATAGCCAATCCAGAAAAGCGATTTGACCAGCATCCTCACGAGTTTTCCGGCGGTATGCTGCAAAGGGCGTTGATTGCAATGGCTCTGTTATGCAATCCCCGCATACTTATTGCCGATGAGCCTACCACAGCGCTAGATGTAACCATTCAGGCTCAGATACTGGATCTGTTGAAGCAATTGCAAAAAGACTATGGGATGTCTATCCTCTATATCACGCATGATTTGGGTACTGTGGCGCAGATTTGCGATCGGGTAGCAGTGATGTACCTGGGCAGGATTATTGAAACCGGCCCTACCATGGAAATCTATAAAAACCCGGTACACCCATACACACGCGGCCTGATTGGTTCGGTTCACAAGATCGGCGGGCGGAAGGAACGACTGTTCTCCATTGAAGGTCATGTTCCCCTCGCCATGAATTTGGATGACCGCTGTGGCTTTTATGATAGGTGCTTGTACAGGGGGCCTGCCTGCCTTGGCCGTGAGCCAGCCCTTAATCAGGTGGGTGAGGATCATTTTGCTGCCTGCTATACCCCTTGGGAGGAGGCGGCAGCAGAGAAGGAGGTACACAATGGCTGAACCGATTTTGAAGGTGGAAGGCTTGAGCATGGTGTTTACCTCCGGCAAAACGCAAGTAAAGGCAGTAAACAATGTCAGCTTCACGGTAAATGCAGGCGAAACAGTAGGTATTGTAGGTGAGTCCGGCTGTGGTAAAACCACCTTGGGCCGTTGTATTGTAAAAGCTTATAACGCTACTTGCGGTAAAGTATTATATAAGGCTGCCGATGGGGTGGAGTATGATCTGCAGAACATAACCCCAAAACAGCTAAAGGGAATTCGTAAGGAAGTTCAAATGATTTTTCAGGATCCGTACTCCTCTTTGGACCCTAGGATGACGGTATACGATATTATCTCTGAGCCTTTGAAGGCCAACTTTCCCAGGATGCCAAAAAAGGAAATGGAAGAGCGGGTCAAGTCCATGGCTGAAAGGGTTGGGCTGAATCCCAGCTATTTAAAACGCTATCCCCATGCATTTTCAGGCGGCCAGCGGCAGCGTATCGGTATTGCCAGGGCATTGGTGCTATACCCTAGACTCATTATTTGTGACGAGGCTGTATCCGCCTTGGATGTATCGGTTCAAGCTCAGGTTATCAACCTTTTGAAAGACTTGCAAAAGGATATGAATCTGACTTATATCTTCATCAGTCACGATCTTTCTGTTGTGGAGCATATATCTGATAAAGTCGGGGTGATGTATCTGGGTAAAATCGCAGAGTTTGCCCCAACAGATAAGCTCTTCGGCCACCCACGGCACCCTTATACCGAAGCGCTTTTGTCAGCTGTACCGGTTGCTGACCCTACGGTGACCATGCAGCGTATTCCCTTGGAAGGCGAGATTCCCAACCCTGCCAATGCGCCATCCGGCTGCTATTTTCATACCAGATGCCGCTATTGTACTGAGCAGTGCACGGAAAAGGAAACTGCTTTTGTACAGACTTCTGATGGTCAGTTTGTGGCTTGCCACCGAAGCGAGGAGCTAGTGCTGAAGGGCATTGCATCCTCGGAATCATAAAGTTGGATTTGATAAAAGTGGTAGAAATTATGTCGCTTTGACAGTATGCGGCAGATAGGATACAATTATGGAAAAAAGGCTGATCATTTTTATTGATTGCGGCGATACGATTGTGGATGAATCCACCCAGTTGTTTGCTCCTGGTGAACTGGTGTTAAAGGCTGATTTTATTCCTGGCGCCAAGGAAGCCCTTGAGCAACTGCATCGGGAAGGCTACCGGATGGCACTGGTGGCCGACGGACTGACGGAATCCTTTGAAAACATTTTTCGGGAAAACGGCATGAGATATGTATTTGAAGGCTGGGTTACATCAGAAGCAGTGGGCGTATGCAAGCCCGATGAGCGTATGTTTTTAACAGCCCTTAAAGCAATGAAGCTGACCAAAGATGATGTTGATCATATTGTTATGATTGGCAACAATCTTAAGCGGGATGTGCTGGGAGCCAACCGGATGGGAATCACCTCCATCCTTTTAAGCTTCAGCCCAAGGTATGTGATGCAGCCGGATACGGATGAGGAAATACCAGATTACGTGGTGGCTATGCCTTGTGAAATACCTGAGCTTATTCACCAGTTGGACAGGCAGGTAAAGAACCGGCGCATCCTTGGCAAGGTCGGTGTCGGGAGCATAGCCCTCTGACCTGTGGGAAGGAGGTGGCGTGCATGGATGAAAAGCCAATCAAAAATGGAACGATACACATCAGCAGTAAATCGCACCTGAACCTGACATTTAACCTGTATCAGTGCGGCAATAATGAGATTCCTACAGGCGGGATGTTATCCATCAAAGCGACGGATACCTTTACGCTGGTGTATATTGATAAGGGATCGGCCATTTTAGAAAGCAACAGCCTTGGCTATAAGCTTGCAGCCGGCCATGGTTTTTTTTCCTTCCCTGATTTATCATACGAGTTAAAAAATTTCGAAGATGAACCCCTGTGTGTAACCTGGCTGTGCTTTTCAGGATATTTGGTGGAGAATTATTTGAACCGTGCCAATATCAACCGTACCAAGCCACAGTTTTCTGATGTTGAGGGTATGGTAGGGGAGAAGATGGCAAGGTTGTATGCTGCAGCCCATAAGCTGCCTAACCGTTACTGCCGTATGGTATCCACTTTGTATGATATCTTTAGTTACCTTTTAGATGTAAATCCCACAAAACAAAACGATAGCTATGTGGACAATGCTGATTTCTTTGCAGTGAAGGCTGTTGGGTTCATTGAGCACAACTATACCAGAGGCATTTCTGTAGAGGATATCGCCAATGCCTTGGGTATTTCCAGGAAGCATTTGTACGGCATCTTCAACGACACGCTGAAAATATCCCCTAAGCAATATCTGATCTATTACAGAATCGATAAAGCGTGCATGCGCTTGCAGCTAAGCTCCCAAACGGTTATGGAAATATCTGAATCAGTGGGGTATACCAATCAGTTTTATTTTGCCAAGGAATTCAAGCGCCTGACTGGTATGACGCCCAGCGAATATCGTAAAAATCCACAGCCTAAGGACTTGTTCCATTACCGTACTTTTGTGCCTACCCTCAAGGAAAAATATAAAGATCGCGTATTAGACTTGCCGCTTGAGGAGAATATTCTATCGGTGTATTCTCCGCCACAATTGGCGAATCGAAGAAACAAGTAGTTATTATTTGAAATAAAGTAAAAATGCCTCCTGACGGAATGACCAGATTTCCGGCAGGGGGCACTTTATTAACCATTAAGGTATAGCAAGGAGTAAATCGGCTTACAGGCCGGTCTTCTCCCGGATGTAGCTGCGGGCCTTGACGGCATACTCATAGGGATTGGCTTTTGCGGGATCCTGCTCGGCTTCCACAACCACCCAGCCCTGGTAGCCTTCCTTCTCCAAGACCTCAAAGATGGGTGCAAAGTCTACATCACCATCTCCCGGCACGGTGAATACACCGGCGCGGACGGCGGTCAAGAAGCTCCAGCCTTCTTTCTCGGCCTGGGCACGAACGGTTTGGCGTACATCCTTCAAGTGTACGTGGCGGATGCGGTGAATGTACTTTTTCAGTACCGGCAGGGGATCGATGCCTGCAAAGGTAAGATGGCCGGAATCGAACAGCAGGTAGACGAGGTCCGGATCTGTTAAGGACATCAGGGTATCGATTTCTTCTGCAGTCTGGATGCCTGTGCCCATGTGGTGATGGATGGTGAGTGTCATACCAACATCACGAGCCAGTCGGCCCAGCTCGTTATAGCCTTGGGCAACCGCTTTCCACTGTTCCTGGGTATATACGGGCTTATCAGGTCCGAATATGTTCAATGGTTTACCCTGAATGGAGTTGCCCTGCTCGCTGGCGCCGATGATCTTGGCACCCAGTGCGTTTAATCGATCTCTGTGGGCGATAAAGGCTTCCTTCGTTACCTCAAAGGGCTGGCTGGTAAACAAGCTGGAAAACCAGGCGTTGCAGATCTGAAGCCCGCGAACATACAGATAGTGCTTCAAAACGGCTGGATCCTGGGGATATTTGTTTCCGATCTCGCTTCCTTTAAAACCGGCCAGCGCCATTTCGCTGATGCATTGCTCAAAGGTGTTTTCGCCACCCAAGTCCGGTAGATCGTCGTTTGTCCAGCCGATGGGGGCGATGGCCAATTTTACTTTTTGTGGGTCCAGCATATGTGTTACCCCTTTCGTCGTCTTACAGTTCCCGTACGTCTTTCACATGCTCCCGCATGTCTGCATATGCAGCTTGAACCCTATCCTGAGTGGAAACCTCCGCCACGCCTACCCGCCACCAGCTTTCAAAACCGGGGGTCATGGTTCGGGGCAGCACCTTGATGTCATACAGCACGGGTCTTGACTGCGTCATGGCAACTTTTAATGCAGCCTGCAATTCTTCTACAGTTGTGATGGTATACGCTTTCAAACCATAGCTTTCCGCATTCTTAGCAAAGTCCATAGGCATGAGCGCACCATTTAATTCTCCTGTAGCAGCATCGCGATAGCGGAAAACCGTGCCAAAGGTATCGTTGCCTTGATTGTTTTGCAGATTTTCTATGCATCCCCAGCCGGAGTTGTCAAACAAACAGAAGTGAACCCTAAGGCCTTCCTGGAGTGCTGTTACCATTTCGCTGTGGGCCATTAAATATGTACCATCTCCAAAGAAGGCATAAACCTCTTTATCAGGACAGGCAAGCTTGACACCCACTGCGCCATTGATTTCATACCCCATATTGGAAAAGCCATACTCCATGTGGTATGTGCCGGAATCACCGGAGCGCCACAGCCGCTGCATATCTCCAGGCAGGCTGCCTGCAGAGCCTACAGCGATATCGCTTTTAGCTATAAAGCGGTTGATCTCACCCAATACCCTGGTCTGAGAAAGGCCCTTGGGGAGCTCCTGGGCATAGTAACCATCTACAATGGCATCCCAATCCGCTTTGGCGTGTTTGATGTCATCGCCATAAGTGGCTTTGTAGTTGGTCAACGCATCGGTCAGGGATACAAGCGCTTCCCTTGCGTCTGCGATGATGGGTTCACCATTCATTTTCACGGCATCAAAGGGGCAGATGTTGATGGAGAGGATTTTTGCATTCTCATGAAACAGCCACTTGGAACAGGTGGTAAAGTCCGTAAGCCGGGTACCAACGGCGATTACCAGGTCAGCTGTTTTGGCGATGACATTGGCAGCCTTTCCACCGGTGACGCCGATGCCGCCCAGGTTCAGCGGATGATTCCAAGGCAGGACGCCCTTGCCGGCCTGGGTTTCAGAAAAGGGGATGTCGCTTTGCTCGCAAAAGGCCTTCAGTGCATCACCTGCTTCGCTGTAGCGCACACCGCCGCCTAAGATTACCAGGGGACGTTTGGCAGCTTTGATGTAATCCAGTACTCTCTCAAGCTGGGGCTTGGATAATGGCCTTCGGTCCATGTGCCATACCCGGCGCTTGAAAAATTCTACAGGATAATCATAGGCTTCACCTTCTACATCCTGGGGCATGGCCAGGCATACAGCACCCGTATCTGCAGGATCGGTAAGCACCCGCATGGCGTGGATGGCTGCAGTCATCAGCTGCTCAGGCCGTGAAATGCGGTCCCAGTAATGGCATACGCCGCGGAATGCATCGGTGACGGTGGTGGAGAAGCTTTCAAAGAACTCTGCTTGCTGAAGTACGGGATCGGGCTGACGACTGGCAAAGGTATCCCCAGGCAGCAAAAGCAGGGGAATGCGGTTGGCGGTGGCGCAGCCGGCAGCAGTGACCATGTTCATGGCACCGGGCCCAATGCTGGACACGCAGGGGATGATCTCCCGGCGGTTTTTTTGCTTGGCAAAGGCCATGGCTGCCAGGGCCATGTTTTGCTCGTTTTTGCCCTGGAGGAAGCGGATATCATGGCCGCCCTGGGATAGAGCCTGGCCTACGCCAACCACACAGCCGTGGCCAAACACGCCGAAGATGTTATTGACAAACTTGGTTTCTACGCCGTCCAGCTCCACATACTGCTGATCCAAAAAGCGCACCAAAGCCTGGGCCATGGTCAAATGGATGCGTTCCATTTAGCCATCCTTCCTTTCTGGCCAGTATTTTGCGTCCTTTTCCTGAACCCATGTATGCTCAGGTACAAAGGTGGGGGTAATGTAGGGGGCATCATCCAGATGCCTAATGACCCACAGGTACCACAGGGCATAGCCCGGTGGTGTGCAGTGGGGGTGGGTGAGGCCAGGGCGGATAAATACCGTATCATTGGTGCGAACCTTCACCACATCTTCACCAAGCTCTGCATAGCCAAAGCCTTTTTCAGGATTGGTCTTGTAATAGTAGATCTCCGGTTGGGGGTGGTGATGGGGGGGATAGCTGGACCACTTGCCGGGGAAGCCGATAACTTCCCCCAGCACCAGGTTGGATAGCGGCGCGTTTCTTTTATCAAAAACGGTGCGTACAATGCGGGTGGATGTATCCTTCATCAGCCCGGCACCCCGGTATTCATCTGCCGTATCGGCAGGGAAATACCATTCGGCGGGGAAGGGTGCTTCGTTCTGTGTGCGCATAATGCAGATTTCGCTGTCTTCACCAGTAGCCCGGATGGATACTGCGGTATTCTTATCTGCATGTACCACATAAGGCCCTACATCAAAGCAGTTGCTGCGGGAAAACACCTTTTCTTGCGTACTGGAAGTAATCACAATTTCTCCATACGTAAGCAGAAAAGCCTTTTCCAGCAGACTTGCATCTTCAAAGGTTTGCCCTTTTTGCAATCTCAGCACACCGAAATCCATGCCCATGTCCCCGTGAACTCCGTTCATGGCGCTAATTTCTGTATAACCGAAGGCGTGAGGGCCTGCCGCCCGGCGGATGTCAGACATTTGCAGCCTCCAAGATTTCTTTAACCGTCACAGGGCGTTTCTCCAGCCAGGACTTTTTAGCAGCCATGGCCAGAACAACTGGAGACAGGGCATCATCCACGTTCACAGGCACGGGGGTATCATTTACGATAGCGGCGATGAAAGCCTTCATTTCCTTAATGAAGGAGGCCATATACCGTTCCAGAAAAAAGTACTGGGGTTTATCAGAAACAACGCCTTGAGCAGTGCTGACCTTCACTGTGGTATCACCATCGTTTTCACCTGCGGCCATGCCCAATGCGCCAAAGACTTCTACCCGCTGGTCATAGCCATAGGCAGCCCGGCGGCTGTTGTCGATGACGCCAAGGGCGCCGTTTTCGAACTTCAAAAGTACGATGGCGGTATCCACATCGCCAGCCTTGCCAATGGCGGGGTCTACCAATACAGCGCCCTGGGCATAAACTTCTGTTACAGGGCTGCCGGCTTGGAACTGTGCCATGTCAAAGTCGTGGATCATCATGTCGATAAACAGGCCGCCGCTGGAAGCCGCATACTCGGCAGAGGGAGGCTCGGGATCGCGGGAGGTGATTTTTACCACTTCCACCTTGCCCAATTTGCCGCTGGCAGCCATTTCCTGCACTCGCCCATGGTTGTGGTCAAAGCGGCGGTTAAAGCCGATCTGCATTTTTACACCGTTATCTTCAGCCGCCTTTTTGGCAGCAACGATCTTTTCAATGGTCAGGTCCACCGGCTTTTCGCAGAAGATGTGCTTTTTCTGCTTTGCAGCTGCGATGCTGATATCTGCATGGGTGTTGGTAGGGGAGCAGACAAGAATGGCATCGATGGCTGGGTTATTTAGAATGTCTTCGTAGTTGGCGGTGAAAGCGGGGATGCCTAAACGCTCTGCCAATGCCTTGGCCTTGGTAATATCCACATCGCTGACCATGGCGACTTCAGCCTCAGGAATGTGGTAGGTGATGGATTCACCATGGACGTTGCCGATGCGCCCTGCGCCGATGATACCGATCTGAAGCTTTTTCATGGGAAAGACTCCCTTCAAAATATATAATAGGGGTAACGACCCAAGGGATACAAATGAATGAGATAACGGGACTGGCTGTTTGATTATAGAGATCCATCCCATGTGTTAACTGAAGTCTTTTTCTTTTCTTCCTCATCAAACCAGCGGACGGTAACAACCTTGGTTTCGGTAAAGAAACGGAAAGCGTCTTTGCCGTGGCAGTGCAGATCGCCAAAGAATGATTTTTTGTGACCACTGAAGGGGAAGGTGCCCATGGGCACGGGAATGCCTACATTTACGCCTACCATACCGCCGTCAGTGCGCTTTGCAAACTCTCTGCCATAATGGCCGCTTTGGGTAAAAATTACGGAACCATTGGCGTAGGGGTTGGCATTCATCACAGCCAGGCCTTCTTCGAAACTCTTAACCCGCTTGATGCAAAGGACGGGGCCGAAAACTTCCTTTTCTCCAATGCTCATGCCTTCGGTTACATGGTCCAAGATGGTGTGACCAACATAAAAGCCATTCTCAAAACCTTCAACTTTTACATTCCGGCCGTCCAGTACCACTTTTGCACCTTCGTCGATTCCCTTTTGAATCCAGTCGCATACAAACTTTTTATGGGATTCGCTGACTACGGGACCCAAATCAGTGGTCTTGTCATACGCCGGACCAATCTTCTGCTTTTGAATCAGCCGCATAAGCTCAGCAATCAGCTCGTCTGCTACTTCTTCTTCCACAACGATCACAGGCAGGGCCATGCAGCGCTCTCCAGCGCAGCCGAAACTGGAATTCATAATACCGGCGGCGGTGCGGGTAATGGGGGCATCCTTTAAAACAAGCGCGTGGTTCTTGGCTTCGCAAAGTGCCTGAACACGCTTGCCATGGGCGGCAGCGGTAGAATACACATGCAGGCCGACGCTGGTGGAGCCTACAAAGGTAACGCCCTGGATGTCGGGGTGGGTGAGCAGCAGCTCCGCTTCGTTACGGGAGCAGGGCACAATATTCAGCACGCCGTCGGGGAATCCGGCTTCCTTATAAAGCTCCGCCATTTTCAAGCTTGTCATGGGCGTGGAGCTGGCAGGCTTTAATACATAGGTATTGCCACAGACAATAGCCAGGGGGGCCATCCAGCCCATGGGGATCATGGCAGGGAAGTTCCATGGAGCAATACCTGCAAAAACGCCCATGGGCTCACGGTATAAGGTGGTGTCGTAACCTACAGAGGTATCCATCAGGCTTTCACCCATTAAAAGGCTGGGGGCAGAGCAGGCCAGTTCCACCATTTCCTTGGCCTTCAGCACATCACCGGCGGCTTCGGCCCAGGTCTTTCCATGCTCAGTAGCCAATAACAGAGTCAGTTCCTCCACGTTGGCTTCAATCAGCTCACGTAGCTTGAACATCAGGTCTGCACGCTTTTTGACAGGTGTATCCCGCCAGGCTGGGTATGCCGCTTTGGCGGCGGCAATGGCAGCTTCTACTTCCTCCATGGTACAGCAGGGGCTTTTAGCGATAACTTCACCGGTGGAGGGATTAAAAACATCAATCAATTTTTCGGTCTTGGAGTCAACGTACTGGCCGCCGACATAAGCTTTGAGAATCTTAGGCTGTGCCATTTGGATCATCCTTTCTGGTGGTGTAATGCGTTCATTGGAAATCAAGTTTAAATACATCGCAGGAGATTAACCGCGTGCAATCATATCGCCATATTGCTTTTTCTTTTCTTTTATGAAAGTGCGGATGGCATCTTCATTTGGCATGTCCTGGGAACATGCGTGGCTGGCCACCAGCATGGCGGCAGATGCGCTGCCAAACTCTAGCGCATCCATGATATCCCAGCCCGAAAGCAGGCCGTGAAGGAAGGCAGAGCCATAACCGTCACCGCCGCCAAAGCCTTTGAGTGCTTCCACGGGGAAAGGCTTAATGGAGAAAGCACCTTCTTTTGTATAAGCGGTGGAGCCCTTTTTCCCATGCTTGATAATGGCTATCCTAACGCCTTTGTTCAGCCAGTAATCGGCGGAGCCATTGTCGGATCCATCCAGACCGATAAAGCGCTCCATGCGGTCGTACTCTTCTCTGGAACCCATGAGGATGTTGGCCTTTTCTGCCACCAAGGAGGTGTATACGGCAATCTCGTCATCATTCTTCCAGGTGTAAGCCCTATAG
>JAEYQQ010000193.1 GCA_023409955.1 Bacillota bacterium
ACAATGAGGAAAGGGATTTTCAAAATAATGGAGAATCAAACAACCAGAGCAGAAACAGTTTTTCACCATTAAACAGCCGTATTCGATCCTGAAATTTTTTGGCTTGATATGTGTCCACCCATTAGATTATATAATATCAATATATTTAATACAGATGATTACAAATGAAGATAAGATATACAAATATTGGTGTGCTCCAGATTATATAGACTATGGAGATCAGGTAGCTCCTAACGGTGATAAACTAACATCAAGTAAATATTGGGATGAGGTATGAATATGAAACGATCGATTGCTTTGCTACTAATGTTAATCATTTTATTATCATCTGCTGCTGCCTCCGCCCGGAGTGCTTACGGCAAGCACATCGGTGTGGCTGGTGAATATATCGTAGCCGTACAGAAAGACGGTACGGTAAAAGCAGCAGGCGACAATACGTACGGTCAGTGCAATACCACGGCATGGCGTGAGGTGGTTGCCGTTTCATGCACTTTTTATTATGTACTGGGCTTGAGGGCCGATGGCACCGTATATGCTGTGGGGGATAATGAAGATGGACAGTGCGAGGTGAGCGGCTGGAAGGATATCACCATGGTGGTGGCAACAGAAGATTGCAGCTTTGGGCTAAAAAGTAATGGAACCATAATATGGGCTGGGGAACTGGAAGAGAAGGATAAGAAAGAGATCATGCAATGGAAGGATATTGTTTGGATAGGCTATCGATGGCGAAACAGCTTGTTTGCCATTGATAAGCATGGCAATGCTTATGGGGTGGATGAGGACTTTAGCCGCCTTGAAAATGTTGTCCAAGTGCAAGAGGATGCATTAAATATCGTTGAGTTTTTACTGGCGGATGGTACCATGAATTCGCTTGCATATAGAGCTGGCGATGTAGCAAATTGGAAAGGAACCAGGTTTGATGACCTGGTCGAAATTGCCTATGCCGGAAGTACATTTATGGGGCTCAAACGGGATGGGACAGTCATATCTGATTCAGTATTGCCTTACTTTTCTGAATGGAGAGATGTTGTCGAAGTGGATGGTGGATTTGGCGTCATGTCCAATGGGGCAATTGTAATGGACAAGGCTTATGCAAAGAACTTCACCATTGAACAACTTGCTAAAATCAGCACCTGGAAGGTAATGGTGAACCCCGATACCATTCCGATGCCTGCATCTCAAACCAATACGCCCTAAAGCGATTGCATATCACTGCCCCACTGAACAAAACCGGAGGAGACACATATGAAAAAGCTGTCTGCTTTATATGCCATTGTGTTAGTGTTATTAATGCTTGCCGCCCCTGGTCATGCCCAGTCAGACCGGGGCAAGCATATTGCAGAAGGATATGATTTTGTTGTAGCCGTCCAGTGGGATGGCACGGTTCGGGCAGCAGGGGACAATACCTACGGCCAGTGTGATACAAGCCAGTGGCGCAATGTTATTGCTGTTGATGCTGAGAGTGACCATACCCTGGCGCTGAAGAAGGATGGCACCGTATATGCCGCGGGAAGAAACGAGTTTGGCCAATGTGATGTACAGGATTGGAAGGATATTGTGATGGTGACGGCTGATTATAACGCCAGCTACGGCCTGAAAAAGGATGGCACTGTTGTTACGACATCCAAGAAGGATAATCGCGCAAACAGGGAAATAGCCGCCTGGCAGGACATTGTATGGATTGACGCAATATGGGGTGACCTGTTCGCCATTGATAAAAATGGTACGGGATATGGCGCAGGGCTAGATTCCATTGAGATCAAGGATGCCATGCAGATAGATGTGACCCACGATGACGTGTATGTGCTCAAAAGAGACGGTACGGTGGAGTGTGACATTAATTTTTCCCTTATACCAACCTTTACAAGCCCGAAAAAATTGGATTTGCAAGATGTGGTAGCCATCGGCGGTTCAGGGAATGTCGGCTTGACCAGGGATGGATTTCTTGTTTCGGGCCGGCAAAACGGTTATTATGGTCGGTGGTCAGGCATTGCCTATATTCAGGACGGTTACGGCATCACGGCAGACGGCTTGGTGGTGTTTGAGGACATGACAAATCTATCCAATGAAGCCTGGGAGGAGATATGCTCCTGGCATGTGATGGTAGACCCAAATAGAGCCAGGGAGCTTGGTGTCACGACGCCCCAAGGTGACAAGGCTCAGACCAACCACGTGCTGCTTGCTGAAAACGGCATGCGCATAAAAGGGCAGATCATGGAGTTTGGTGAAGACAGCAAATATGCCGTATATGCCGGGCCAGGGAGCAATACCCTCCGTGGTGGCGACGGCCGGGCATTGGTTTCTGCCCGAGGCCCCATAGAAGTGTTTGGCGTGGAAAATGGCTGGGCATTGATTTGCTATGACGTATCCCAGGGCAAGCAGCGCTTTGGTTATATTCCTGCGCTGGCTCTGCCCAAGGCCTTCGCTGGCAGTAAGCGCTTTAAGCCCATGAACCTTTCCGCATTGGCAGGCAAGGCTGTCATTCTGAAGGATACTTATGTAACCGATGATCCCTTTGGCACAAAGTCTCCCCTGTGCACCCTGGCGGCCGGTCAAAAGGATGTGCTGTTCCTGGGTGCTCTCAATGATAACTGGGTGTATGTGCAGACAGCCAATGATCAGGGGGTTTCCCTAAGGGGCTTTGTGCCTGCAAAGGCGGTGCAAAGGGCGGAGGGGAACTTGCCCCAGGCGGCTATCGTGGCGGAAGGAACGGAAGAAATTTGGACCAACGCCTCGCCGGAGCACCATTATTATGACACGAAGTTTGATTACTTTATCGTACCCGACGATGCAAAGGCGGTTGTACTGCCTCATTCCATAACCGATGTACGACGGCTTCAAGACCTGCTGTACCTGGAGCAGCTGACAGACATCAAGGTGGCTGATGACCATCCGGTGTTTCAAAGCATAGACGGTATTTTGTATTCCAAGGATGGCACTGAGCTGCGTTTCTACCCCCCGGCGCGTGAAGGCAGCCAGCTTCATCTGCGGGAGGGGACAACAGGAATCGGCATGGACAGCGGGCTTAACCTTGCAGTTAATTTTATGTCCATCGTGCTGCCAAGCACATATACAGACGATGTTTTTTCGATGCCAAAGGTGGAAAACTATCTGGTGTCAGAAGATAATCCTGCCTATACTGCCATTGACGGTGTACTGTTTACCAAGGACGGGACCAGGCTGGTTGCCTACCCTTTAGCCAGACGGGATGAATCGTATACCGTCCCCCAAGGGACGGTAGAAATCGGTGACTATGCGTTTGATGGTGCAGAGCATCTTAAGCACGTGGCGCTGCCCCAGGGGGTGGAGACGATTGGCTGGGGATCATTCGGCGGCTGTACGGCCCTTCAAAGCGTTGTATTCCCCAATACGCTGTCCGTTATCGATGAAGGCGCTTTTTCTGGCTGCAGCAGCTTACGGCAAGTGGAACTCCCCACAAGCCTTGGCTATATTGGGTATGCCGCGTTCTCAAGCTCTGGCCTTTCAGGTGAGCTGCGCATTCCCGAAGGAGTCGTGTATCTTGGCGCACGTAACATTGAGAATATCTCAGTAAAAGATCTGTACCTGCCTGCATCGCTGAGAACCTGGGAGTTTGACTCGGAAAATTTCTATGCGGATCTTCAGGCCGGCGGTGAGTGGGGCCCTGTCATATACGCGCCCCGGGGAAGCTGGGCTGAAACGTTTGCTCGTGATGAGGGCTTTCGCGTGGTGGTTTTGGAGCCATAACTAAGCTTGCGGCAAGG
This sequence comes from Bacillota bacterium, assembly GCA_023409955.1. GTDB lineage: Bacteria > Bacillota > Clostridia > Christensenellales > Aristaeellaceae > JAEWAH01. The sequence continues at coordinate 3,744 of JAEYQQ010000193.1, forward strand.
TTTATAAGCAAGGTGCTTTGAAAAGCGTTGCTATTTCTTCTCCGACATCCTGGCAAAACCGTACAGCCCCCAGAGAAT
>JAEYQQ010000063.1 GCA_023409955.1 Bacillota bacterium
CTCTTTTTGTATTCAGCATACAGCTCATTATACCTAGCCCGTGCATCCAGCACTTCCTGGGGTACATTTTCATTATGTCCAATAGCTTCCTCGATGAGCTCGGGGGGATATTCCTCCTGACGCATCTTCCTTCGGGAAAGGAAATCGGCGTTTCCGCCCAGCAAAATGTCTGTTCCGCGCCCCGCCATGTTGGTAGCGATGGTGACAGCGCCATAATGACCAGCCTGGGCCACGATCTCTGCTTCCTTTTGATGGTGCTTGGCGTTCAATACCTCGTGCTGCACGCCGCGAAGCTCCAGCATACGACTGAGCATCTCGCTGGTTTCCACAGATACGGTACCCACCAGCACCGGTTGGCCAGTCTTGTTCCGTGCAACGATCTCCTCCACCACGGCCTTGAACTTGCCTTTTTTTGTCTTGTAAACAAGGTCGTTCATATCCTTGCGGATCATTTCCTTGTTGGTGGGTATTTGAACTACGTCCAGGCTGTAGATGCCCTGGAACTCGGTTTCTTCTGTTTTGGCAGTACCCGTCATGCCGGAGAGCTTTTTGTACATGCGGAAGTAGTTCTGGAAGGTAATGGTGGCTAGGGTTTTGCTTTCCCGCTCCACCTTCACCCGTTCCTTGGCTTCGATGGCCTGGTGCAGGCCGTCGGAATAGCGGCGGCCTACCATCAGGCGGCCGGTGAACTCATCTACAATGACGACCTCGCCATTTTGCACCACATAGTCTACATCCAGCTTCATCAGGGCGTGTGCTTTCAGGGCCTGAAGGATGTGGTGGTTCAGTTCGGTATTCTCCATATCAGATAGGTTGTCCACCGAAAAGGCTTGTTCGGCCTTGCGGGTACCTTCCTCAGTCAGGATGACGGCCTTGAGCTTTTCATCAATGGTGTAATCAGTTTCGTTTTTCAGCCGCATAACAAACCGATCGGCCTTTTCATACATATCGGTGGACTTGTCACCCTGGCCGGATATAATCAGGGGCGTACGGGCTTCGTCAATCAAAATGGAGTCAACTTCATCCACAATGGCAAAAGAGTGGCCCCGCTGCACCATATCCCGCTGGAAGATGACCATGTTGTCACGAAGATAATCAAAGCCCAACTCATTGTTGGTGCCGTAGGTAATATCACAGGCGTAGGCTGCCCTGCGCTGCTCATTGTTCAGATCGTGAATGATCAGCCCCACGGATAGACCAAGGAAGCGATAGATTTTACCCATCCATTCGCTGTCGCGTTTGGCCAGGTAATCGTTTACCGTTACGATATGCACACCATTGCCGGTGAGTGCATTTAAGTAGGCCGGAAGGGTAGACAGCAGCGTCTTGCCTTCTCCGGTTTTCATTTCTGCAATACGGCCCTGATGCAAAACGACACCGCCCAGCAGCTGTACCCGGTAATGGCGCTGACCAATGGTGCGTACAGCGGCTTCCCGTACGGTAGCAAATGCATCTGGAAGCAGGTTGTCCAGCGTCTCTCCATTGGCAAGGCGTTGCTTGAACTCCGCTGTTTTTCCCTGCAGCTGGGTATCTGTCAGCTTTTTATAACTTTCTTCCAATGCTTCAATGGCGTTCACGGTCTTTTGCAGCCTGCGAATGGCTGTATCATTGCTCCCGCCCAGTATTTTTTTGAAAAATTCCAGCATGTTCTTCTCCTTGGGCATATGCTTTAGCTGCATATACTGTCAAATATTATACCATGGGTAACAGCTGGGAATCAAGAAAACAATTTCTTGCTCCGTGTTACATAAGGGATAATCAGGCTGAGCAGCCAGGTGCCAATCACAATGAAGGAGGCCTCAGATGCTGTTTGGGGAACCTGAACACTGGTTGGAACAGAAGCCCCCGGGACCAAAAAATGGAACAGGTAGTAGAGTCCAAAGGACAGCAGCGCATGACAGAGTGCGCCTTTTACTAAAAAGAATAGGCCGATTCCCGCTTCCTGTAAAAATGCCAGATTCTGCAGCAAAATGGACATGCCGCCAAAGGAGGCAGCAGCGCACAAAAGGGCTGGCCTCAGGGCCGCATATGCATCCGGCAACGTCAGGCTCACAATGCGCGAACAGCCGGCGGTGACTTCCAGAAAAGCTTGCAGGGCAGCCAAGGCACCCTCCGGCAAAAAGGGCAGGGCACAACCTACCATTCTGGCTGCCACGCTTCCCAGCATCATAAGGCCGCATACGGTTAGCATGGCAAAGGCTGCGCTTTGCATGACCTGACTTACGTTGATGGGCTTTTTAAGTGTCTCGGTTTGTGGTGATGGGGACTTAGGAACTGCAAATATCAGCCGAGATAACTGACCAGTCATAAATGCGCCTAACCAGTGGGCTAGCAAAAGGATCCAGCCCAACTGATGATTATACAGCCAACCGCCAAGGGTGCCAACAAAAAACATGGGACTCATGGTGCCAGAGTACAGCACAAAACGCTTAAGCGCAGCACGGCCGGCTTCATCTTTTATTGAGAACTCCTGGGTCAGACGGGCACCGCCAGGAGAGCCGGACATAAGCCCCATGCATAGTAACAATCCAAAGCCGGAAGGCATGCCAAGCAGGCGACCGCCGCCCTGCTTTTGCCCAATAGTGATACGGCCTGCCACAAAGAGCATGCACACAAGAAAGGGAAACAAACTGGGCATCACGGCCAGCGCCCATAACCGGCAAGCTTCAATGGCTGCCTGGGCGGTATCCTGGGGGAAATACAGCATGCACCCCCCCAGCATGCCGGATAGCAGGGGGACGATCAAGCGCTTCATTTTGAACCATTCCTCCTTTTGCAAAAAGGCACTGGTAAAGTATATGGGCGGTTGCGTTTGTCATGCCATGCAGAATGTGAAAACAGCGTCTTGCCGCCAAAGACAAGACGCTGTTCTAAAAGACTGCGATCACCCCACGGAATCGGTTTTTTCCAACTCCTTCATGGCATCCCAGATCTCAAGCTGACGAAGAAGTTCTGTATCCTCGGGGTTGTAGGAAAAGCGATCCAGCCCGTTGGGGTCGTAGGATAATCTCATAGGCAGGTACAAAACCGCATATCGGATGCCTGGAAGCGCTTGAGCAAGGGGAATATCTATGCCGATATCATATTTGTTCTGATCCAGTTGCCTAGGGTCAGCTGTGTACCAGGTGGCAGGGCTGGTGATCAAAAACAAATGCTGCTCCTCTATCTCAAATTCCTTTTCCTCGTTTAGCTGAAGGGAAACACGCAGCATACCATCACGAATGCGCACAGTGGCGGTACCGATAATGTACATGTTGCTGGCGCATATATCAATGCGCTTAATTCCGTCGGGCAGCGCTGCGATTTCCTCAAGGTCCAGTGGGGTTGCCATGGTCCACGAATCCGTTAGGCTTTTGTCCAGCTGGCGAATGCGCAGCCCGAAGGTAGATGCCGTATTGTTTCTTAGTACCATCAACTTGCGGTAGAAAGGGAAGGTGTGGGTAGTTTCCCCAATCTTCAAATGGATGGTATACGCCACGGTGCCGCTGTCGGAGAACTTGATGTAGATATCTCCCGAGTCAAAAGTTCCTGAAACCAGACCGTAATTTTTGTCCAGCACGATGCTGCCTGTTTCTGTCTGTGTGACCAATAGGCTTACCTGCTGCTCGTCCTCAAGCGCATATTGCACACGAATGTATTGTGTTCCTGCAGACAGATATGTGTTCACATAATCCATTTCACCAAGACGGTTCATATCTAGAGCATCCGCTTGGATTACAAATACATCCTGAGCCAATGCCTCTGGCATGGCTGCCATGATAGAAAGTATGATAACGAAACAAGCCAGCAACCTTGCATGAGCCGACCAGGAATTTATAAAGCTGATCCCTCCTTGTTGCAAGCGTATTACTGTTATATCAACGTATTTTCCTATACTTTTTATTCCGTGCAGCAGAATGGACGTAAATTTTACAGACATCATAGAAATAAAAAATATTTGTAATAAATTCTTAAAACTTATTTACCATTCGTTTTCCTTTTGATATACTATGCCTGACTACCTCACAAGGGGGAACGTTTTGTATGCGATCTGTATTACGCCGCCGAACCGCGCTGGTTTTGGCAGCCATCCTTTGTATGACAACCATTTTCTCAGCGATAGCTGAAACACGTTACGCAACGCTTCGCTATGGCAGCAAAGGCGACAGCGTACGGGATATGCAGCAAGCGCTGACAAGCTTGGGTTTTGATACAAACGGGGTGGATGGGGTATTTGGCCGCGGAACGCAAGATGCTGTAAAGCAGTTTCAGCGCAGCAAGGGCCTTGTGGCAGATGGACTTGCAGGCCACTTAACCCTCACTGCATTGTATGCTTCAACCGGTGGTTCTGGCGGTAATGGGGCAACGCCAACCCCTGTCACCTCGCCTCCCGTCACATCTGCACCCTCGGCTACGCCAGCGCCTTCATCCTCATCCGGCGGATCTTCATCTGGCAGCTATACCACGCTGCGCTATGGTTCCAGCGGAGCAGATGTCAAGACCATGCAGCAGGCATTGATCAAGCTGGGCTATGCACCTGGTGCTGCAGATGGAAAATTCGGCAGGGGGACAGAAGCGGCTGTCAAGCAGTTTCAAAAAGTCAACAGGCTGACGGCAGACGGTTTGGCAGGTACAAAAACATTGACCCTGCTGTATTCCCAGGCAAACCAGGGTGGGACTGCTACCCCAGCGCCTACAAACGTCGCAACGCCTGAACCGTCATCAACAACAGCCCCAACGCCGACGGCCACTCCGGTTAATACCACACCGGTACTAACTGCAGCACCCAGCGTAACCCTCAGCAGAACCTTGCGCAAGGGATATACAGGTGATGATGTAAAACTGGTACAGCAGATGCTGACGGATTTGAAATATTATTCCGGGAGCATCAATGGTACATATGACGATGCAACAATAGCGGCAGTAAAAGCATTCCAGGCCAATAACGGCTTGACAAGCGACGGGCTGGCAGGAACGAAAACGTATACCGTATTGCAAAGCGGAAGTGCCCGCGGGGCCAGCGAGCCTGTGGCTACGCCGACGCCAACCTATAAGACCTTGAAGCTCAATGCTACAGGCTCAGCTGTAACAACCCTGCAAAATGCACTGAAGGCCTTGGGATATAAGGCAACGGCGACCGGTACGTATTCTACTGAAACACGTGATGCCGTTGTGGAATTCCAAATGCGTAACAATCTGACGGCCGACGGCATAGCTGGTCAAAGCACACAACTGGCGCTGTACAGCGGTAGCGCAAAGGATGCCTCAACGCCGCTTCCTGGGCTGGAGGAAGGTGCAGGCATCATCGATGGTCCCAGCAAGGACCAGGTAAAACTGCTGCACTGGGTTGACAGCATCAAGCCCACTATTAAAAGCGGACAAAACATTCTGGTATTTGATCCCGCAACCAAACGGAGCTGGACACTTCGGCTGTATTCCCTGGGGCGGCATGCCGACTCCGAACCCCTTACCCTGCGTGATACCCAGATCATGAACGAAGCCTTTGGTAACAAAACCACCTGGACGCCCAAGCCGGTGTATGTCAAGCTGCCGGATGGCCGCTGGACTCTTGCAACACAGCATAACACGCCCCATTTAAGCGGTGGCATACTGGGCAATGGTTTTGACGGTCACCTTTGTGTTCATTTCCTTCGGGATATGAGTGAAGCGAAGAAGAATGACCCGGACTATGGCGTAACGAATCAAAATGTGCTGCGCAGCTACTGGAAGCAGATGACAGGCGAAACATATGTGGAGATCGTACGGTAAATCAGCATAAGCTTAACCAATATTGGATTGCCATACCAGAATCGCTGGCATGGCAATCTTTTTTGCAGACCACACAACCAAGTGGCAGGATTGACGGGATAAATACGCTTGGAGTATAATGTGAGAACAAATGAATAGCGTGTGTATCTGCATGGGAACATGCGGCGCTTAATTAGCGTCATGGGAACACGGATGAAATTTCCGGACTATCCCAGTAACCGTGAAACGGACGAAAGGGTACAATTGCCACTGCCGCAAGGCGGGAAGGCGCCCCGGTAGGATGATGTCAAGTCGGGAGACCTGTTTACACAAAAACGCTCCTGGGGATTGGGATATGCTATGCATAGACGGGACTATGCCTTTTAAAGTTGTCTCTCTCCAATGAGGGACAACTTTTTGCTTCCCCTCAATCTATTCATTTGAATATAGGAAAAGGGGTTCAACCATGAAGACTCAAAAAACTGTTTCCCTGTTTCTGGCGGTCATGTTGTCTCTGGGCCTGCTGTTTGGCAGCGCTCTGGCCCAGGCCGCATCACCCATTACCGTAACCGACATGAAGGGCCGGGAGGTTCAGCTGGATGCTCCTGCTACCCGGGTGGTAGCTCTGACAGCATCCGATTGCGAGATCCTCTATGCAATTGGTGCAGGGGATACACTGGTGGGCCGCGGCGAATACTGCGACTATCCAGCGGAAGTACTGGATGTGCCATCCGTGCAATCCGGAGTGGAAACCAACATTGAGCAGATTTTGGCTTTACAGCCTCAGGTGGTTATCCTGGGCACCATGGCACAAACGGTTGAGCAGGTTGCAGCCTTGGAAGCTGCTGGAATCAAGGTTGTGGCCAGTGAGGCTGTCGATATCGCTGGTGTTTATTCCGCCATAAAACTCATAGGCGATGTCACCGGAAAAACGGCGAATGCCGAAGCACTTGTGGAAAGCATGAAGACAGCCTTTGCAGCGATTGCCGAAAAGGCTGTTGGCAGCGGTGAAAAGACTGTGTACTTTGAAGTGTCCCCTCTGCAATGGGGATTGTGGACAGCCGGCAGCGGCACCTTTATGGATGAGTTGGCTGCCATGCTTGGGCTTACCAATGCCTTTGCCGATGTAAACGGTTGGGGCGAAATCTCCCAAGAGCAGGTGATCGCTCGGGATCCTGATTACATTGTGACCATTACCATGTACATGGGCGAAGGTCCTACCCCGGTGGAGGAGATTAAAAGCCGCGCTGGCTGGCAGGATGTAAAGGCGGTTCGTAACGAAACTATCCTCAATGCCGACTCCAATGAAATTTCCAGGCCCGGACCCAGACTGGTGGATGCCATGATAAAGCTGTACCAGTTTGTTTATGAGCCTGAAACCCTGGTGCCAGCGGCCTGATATGGCAAAAGAACAAGGGAAGAGGGCGGCATGCCGCCCCCTTCCCTGAATCACAGAGGTTTCTATGACAAAGCACCGGGAAGGTTTTAACCTATATGAATATGGGCTATTTGCTGCCGGAACCCTTGCAGCTTTATTGATATGTGTATGCATGGGCAGTGTGAACATCCCCGTTAAGGATGCCTTAACTGCTGTATGGAACACCCTATGGGGTCTGCCCATACCGGATGGGGTACCCAGGTCCGTTATCGTATTTGTGCGGCTGCCCCGGGTGATATGTGTAGCCTTAACAGGGGCGGCATTATCTTTATGCGGCGCTGCCATGCAAGGGCTTTTGCGCAACCCTCTGGCGGATGGCTCTACGCTTGGTGTGTCCTCTGGTGCGTCCTTAGGCGCCATCCTGGCGATTGCCTTTGGTATCAACATTCCCGGTATCCAATATGCCGGGCCCATGGTGATGGCCATGGTGTCCGCCTTTTTGTCACTTGTGTTCATTCTTTCACTAGCCTACCGGCTGGACCACAGCCTGGCTTCCAATACCATCATATTGATTGGTGTTATTTTCACCATGTTTGCCCACAGCATTATCAGCTTGATCATCACCTTTTCTGGTGACAAGGTAAAATCCATCATGTTCTGGACCATGGGCTCCTTGTCCGGTAGCAGCTATCAAAATGCACTGGCCCTGCTAGCTGCCATGATCCTATTTGGAACGCCGCTGCTTTTATCAGCCAGAGAACTGAATACTTTTGCCGTGGGGGAGGACAATGCTCGCCATGTGGGGGTGGATGTGAAACGGGTAAAGCTGACGGTTCTGATTTCTGCCTCTGCAATAATCGGCGTATGCGTATCCATCGGCGGGACCATTGGCTTTGTGGGCTTGGTGCTGCCCCATATCATGCGCATGGTGGTGGGGCCCAACCATAAGCGCCTCATGCCGGCCAGTCTTTTTGGCGGGGCCTGCTTTCTGATGCTGGCGGATCTCATCGGTCGGGTGATTCTAAACCCGCTGGAGTTGCCCATCGGTGTTATCACTTCCCTGATTGGTTCTGTGGCCTTTGTCTATATCTTTTACACTTCTAGAAAGGGGAAATAGCCATGCTGGATATCAGGCAGCTTACAGTTCGGCATGGTCAAAACACCGTACTAACTGAGGTTGGCTTTAACCTGCCGGAAGGTCAGTGGCTGATGGTGGCCGGACCCAATGGTGCAGGGAAATCCACCCTGGTCCATGCCATTGCCCAAGGCTTGCATTATCAGGGTCTTGTCAGCTTTGGCGGCCTGGATGTACGCCGTATGCGGCCCAATGAACTGGCACGGCATATTGGCGTTCTTTCCCAAAGCAACCAGGTGGTCTATGGCTTTACGGTGAAGGAAGTAGTAAACATGGGCCGCTATGCTTATCAAAAGAACCGGCTGTCACTTGCCGATGAACAGGGGGAGCAAAAGGTCCATGACGCTCTTGAAATGACAGGTATGCTGCCGCTTGCGCAGCGTTCGGTGCTGACACTCTCCGGCGGTGAGCTGCAGCGCACCTTTCTTGCCCAGATTTTTGCTCAGGATCCCCAGTTGATTATTTTGGACGAGCCCGCCAATCATCTGGACCTGATGTATCAAAAACAAACCTTTGAGCTGATTGGAAACTGGATCAAGACACCGGGTAAGGCAGCCATTTCCGTAGTGCATGATATCAGCATGGCCAGAGCTTATGGCACCCTTGGTATGCTGCTTCACAAGGGGGAGATGGTAGCCTTTGGAAGCAACAAGGATGTGCTATGCAAAGAAAACCTGCAGGCAGTGTATGGAATGGATGTTCAGGGCTGGATGCGGGAAATGTTGGCTCAATGGGATGGTTCATGCTAACAGCTTGTGACAACAGAAATAATCAAGCGCCGACCCCCTTGATCAATGGGGAGCCGGCGCAAAATGGAACTGAATACTGAGCATCTTATTGCACGGTCAGCTCAAGCTGGTCGTGTTTTTTATTTCTTTATAGTTTATGCATAGATCAGAATACATGATGCAACAAGTATTTTCTTAGGCTAGGCTTGTCAAGATGCATGAGTTAAGTCATTGCGGTACTTGGCCATATCAACCGTCTCTGCGCTGAGGCGGGATTTTTCTGCGGCAAAGGCGATAAGATGGCTTTCCACTGAACGTTCAATAGAGGTGGAGATGTTTGCACATTTATTTTCTAGCAACTCCAGGAAATCCCCAACAATCCCCTCATCTCCGCCAAGGTGGCCTCCGGCTGATTTGGAAGGGATAACTATCCGGATGTTGCCTTCATCTATGCCGTTGGAGACAAAGGGTATGATCTCAATGCGGTTATCACCATCCGAACCGCGTATCTCCCCGTGTTCGCACATGACCTTGATGGTTCGGCCAATGCGACTGGTGAAGGCGCTTAAGCTAAATGCCGCTGTAATTCCGTTTTTGAACTGTATATTCGTAATCTGGTGGTCACATACATCATTATCACAGCGGTATACGCAGCGCCCATATGGACCTTTCGCAATGGCGCTAAGAAGTCCTTCTTCCGTTTGGTCCTGTGTTAGTACCGACGCCGGCCAATTCCCAATGACAGGCAGGTAGCACTTACGGGCATCAAAGCGGCAGCCAACGGAAGCCTTGCAGTCCAGACACCGTGCAGCACTGTCCTTGGGGGCATTTTCTTCTTTGAAGTAAGTCAGCTGTCCGAAGGAGGAGACCCGTGAGGCCTCGCTTCCGGCAAGCCATACCAACAGGTCCATATCGTGGCAGGATTTTTGGAGTATGATGGGGCTGCTCTCATCGCTGTTGCGCCAATTGCCCCGTACAAAGGAATGGGCCATGTGATAGTTGCCAACGTTTTCATTATGCACAATGGATACCACTCGTCCCAATTCACCGCTGTCAATAATGGATTTCAAGGCTTTGAAAAACGGTGTATATCGCAGTACATGGCATACGACTACTAAGCGGCCTGTCTCCTGGGCCTTTTGAGCTATATGCAGGCACTCTTGGGGGGAGGGGGATATGGGCTTTTCAAGCAGCAGGTGGTAGCCAAGGTCCATGGCGGTCATCGCCTGGCGGTAATGGTCCCTGTCCATGGAAGCAATGATCATGGCATCACCTAAAAGACCGTCCTGAAACATGCCCTCTGCACTGTCATATACACGTTCAGCGGGGATGGAAAAGGCTTTTGCGGCTGTTTGACGGCGACCGGCATGTGGCTCTGCCACTGCTACGATCTGGGCTTTTCCGCTTTTTTGCAGGTTATTGGCATAGATTATGCCCCGTTGTCCGGCACCGATGAGAGCCAACCTTAGCATGTCGTGATCCTTCTTTCTTATCAGAAGTATTTTCAAGGCATGTATGAAGGGTTGTAAACTTAGCTTGGGAGCACTTGGCTGATTAGCTTTGAGATGATTTGCTTCATATCTTCATACTTGCTTTCCATATCTGCAACCAGTTTGAACTGGGTCCGGCAGCGATCCAGGTTGTGGCCTTCCCGGTGAGTACGGAAGTAAACATCACCTTCCAGGTAATCGGTTAAAAACCGCAGGCCGCACTCCAATGTCATCAGCTTGGCGGAAAGCGGCAGTGTTTCCAACTCGATAGGTGTAAGGCTTTTGCCGCAGGCTTGCAAAAAGCCTTTGGCATATGCTTCATATAAGGGTAGGGATAGGTTTACCAGGCTCAAATCCTTCTCGTCTTCCATCGCTGTGGAAGCACCAAAGCGTATGGAATCGCCAAAGTCATTGCCGCACAAGCCTGGCATAACCGTGTCCAGATCCACTACACATAAGGGTTTCTTGGTACGGGCATCCAGCAGCACATTATTGAGTTTTGTGTCGTTGTGGGTAACACGAAGGGGAAGCTGGCCGCACTTGAGCATTCTGACCATGGTACCGCCTTCATCCTCCCTGGCAAGTGCAAATTCTATTTCTGCGGAAACTTCCTTGGCTCTGCCCTTTGGATCGGCTGCCAACACATCATGAAAGCGCTGAAACCTGCGCACCGTATCATGAAATCCTGGAATGGTTTCCTTAAGAACTGCCGCCGGAAAGTCGGATAATTGGCTTTGAAATTGGCCGAAGGCTACGCCGCTTTGATAAAATTCCTCCGCCGTTTCAGCTCTGTCAAGGCATATACTGTCCTTCACAAATACATATGCTCGCCAGCAATCCCCCTGTTCATCAATGGCATAATTCTCACCGTTTATTGTCGGTACCAGCTTCATTACTCGATCAGGTTCGGAGGTTTTTGTTAGCAGGTGCTGCGTCACAGCATGAATATTGTTCATCAGCGAGGGAATATCCTTAAAGATTCCCTGGTTGATTTTCTGCAGTATATAGCGTGCGCCTTGATCGGTTTCAATGAGCCTCGTTGTATTGATGTGCCCGTTGCCATACTGGCTGCTCTGAACGGGCTGTCCATGAAATTGGAATGAGCTTGCGATTTTATCCACCAATTGCCTCACAGCCTTCCTTGATTGATTCTATGCTGCTTTCAAACCGCTTTTGCATTTATGCCTTTGATATATGCTGATATCAGATACCAACAATGAACAAAACAGAGAAATAAATGCTCCCACATGCTGTATTCATGAGCTGGTGTAACAAGTAATAGAGGAGTCAATTCTATGCTCGTTTCAGATTCTTCTAAATAATCGTCCTAAAGCTGGAAAACTCAGAGGGTTAAATTTCTACCATATCATACCTCCTGCAACATGATAACAAGTATGAAGACCAATCACAACAACAAATCCAAATCTAATGAAAACTTTTCGGTCAAAGCCATGAGCCATATGAGTACTTCAACTAAAGCATAGGATTAACAATGATATGTGTGGACATAATAGATGCAGGGGTGATTCTGTATTGCCCCAGGCTGGCATTATACGGCATTCAATACTCATGCTAAGTTGTGCCTATATGCTAAAGAGAGGTAGGCCCATGAAGCAATTTATTTCGCAATGGAAGGAAGCACTGGAAAAGGAAAGGGTTGTGTCTGTTGCCACTGTAATGAGCGGCCTTGGTTCCAGGCCTAGAGAGGATGGCGCGCAGATGCTGGTGTTGCCTTCCGGCCGAATTGTGGAAACCGTTGGCGGCGGCAGGCTAGAGGCGGATGTCATTAACTGTGCAAATAACGTGCTTCTAACCCGTATGACACAAATCCATCATTTTGATCTGACGGGGCAGAATGCTTTAATGACGGACATGATTTGCGGTGGAACGGGGGATGTACTGGTATATTGCTCAGGCGGCCAGGATTTGGCGGTTCTTGACGGTATGCTGGCTTTGCATAAGCTTTCCGGCTGGCTTTGTTATCCGGTGGACAGCAATGAGGGGATTGCCTATCTGTCCAAGGAGGGCGCGAGCCTGGGGCCAGAGCAGCTAAAAGAGGAAGCGCTAGGCTGGGATGATAAGCAGGATCAGTTCCTCGTCACAAAAAATGGAAGCCGATATCTGGTTAAGCACCTGCAAACCCAGGGCAAGCTGCACATTATGGGGGCCGGGCATGTATCGCTGGAAATTGCAAAGTTTTCTTACTTGGTGGGGATGGATTGCATTGTGTATGACGACAGGGCAGAGTTTGTCAATAAAGACCGGTTTCCTGATGCGCAGTGTGTACTGCTAGATGATATGGCGAAGCCACCTGAAACGGTTCTTAGCCCGCGGGACATGATTGCTATTGTGACAAGAGGCCATATCTATGACATGGAGAACCTTAACTGGGCACTTCATACCGCTGCTGGTTACATTGGCATGATCGGCAGCCGAAGAAAAAGCGGAATGATATTTGAAGTACTGCTTGAGAAGGGCATTAAAAGGGCCAGGCTGGATCAGGTTCATACACCTATCGGCCTGAAGATTGGTGCACAGACACCATCGGAGATAGCCATATCTGTTGTTGCGGAATTAATTGCTTTTCGGCATGGTAAGTTGGAATCGGAGTTAAAGAAATGATGAAGGCTAATAATGCGTATAGCTGCATGGAGTAGAATAGATCACACTATAACAAGCATAATAACCTATTGAACGAAATCGCTTGGGCTGTATTCAAGTCATTGGTATTCTGGTTAAATCTGTGCCGATGTCAACTAAACCATGATGTATTTATAAGGAGCGACGGAGTGAGTACAGAAATTCTGCGCAGGCCAGATGCACTAGATAAGGCGGCAGGCCGCTTGCGATATGTCAGGGATGATATAGGGGCCGATTGTCTGCATGCCACGCTTCGTGTGGCAGGTGAGGCGCATGCGGTCATCCGTTCCATTGACTTAACCAAGGCGCTGGGTGTACCGGGTGTCATCACCATCATCACGGGGGAAGATTGTGCTTACCTTACCGGTCCGCTGATTGAGGATATGCCCTTGCTGGCAAGAGGGGTGGTCCGCCATTGCGGAGAGCCGGTGGCCTTGGTGGTGGCCCGGGAAGAATGGCAGGCACATCAGGCTGCGGTGCTCATTGACATTATGTATGATTCTTTGCCGGTGATCAATTCTGTGGCAGAATCACTCAAAGATGATGCACCTATGATCCATCCAGATATGATGGAGTATAAGCAGGCTGCAGATGGCATGCATCCAAAGCCGAATACCAATATCATCAACGAAGTGAAAATTCGAAAAGGATCAATGGAAGAAGGCTGGGCTCAAAGTGAGGTGATAGTGGAAGGCCACTTTACATTGCCACAGGCCGCTCACAGCTATATGGAAACACGCTGTGCTGCAGCCAGTATTCGCGGTGACGGAAATGTAGTTATAGAAACCGCCAATCAGGGTCCTCACAACCTTCGCAAACTGATTGCCGGATGTTTTAAGCTGTCTGAGGGCCAGGTGGAGGTTCAGGGGTATCCCGTTGGCGGGGCATATGGAGGTAAGATCAACAGCCATCCTGAGATGCTGGCTTATTTAGCCTCCAAGGCGGTTGGCGGGCAAAGGGTAAAGCTAGCATTAAGCCGGGAGCAGTGCTTTACCAGCGTTGGCTGCAAGCTGGGTGCCGAATGCACCCTGAAAATGGGGGCTCGAAGAGATGGGAAAATTGTTGCCTTGGAGGCATTGTACCACCTGGATACAGGAGCCTATGCCGATTCTGGACCCAAAATGGCCCATGCAGTGGCAACCAGCACAGGTGAAATTTATGCCATAGACCATATGGCTTGCGATGCCCTGTGCATATATACCAATCATGTGTATGCCACCTCATTTCGGGGGTTTGGTCATGAGATATCCACCTTTTGTGTGGAACGCATGATGGACAAGCTGGCAGTGGCATTACACATGGATCCTGCCATATTAAGACGTCAGAATATAGTCAAGCCTTCAGACACAACACCGACTCAGGTTCATATTACAAAAAGCAATTTTGGCGATCCTGCAGGCTGTCTTGCAAAGGTTTTGGATATCATCGGGTGGAAGGATGGGCGTGTTATACCTGCGGGAGAAGACAAGGTCATTGCCAGAGGGTTGTCCTGCAATGTTAAAACATCCAGCTCACCTACCAGCGCAAGTTCCGGCGCCATCATATTGTTTTGCAGTGATGGTACGGTGAATGTTGTTACCGGTGTGGTGGAATGCGGCCAGGGCTTTATCGCTGCCATCCGCCAGTTGCTAGCAGAAAAGCTGCGGATGGATCCCCGGCGCATATTCGTAAAGGATCATATCGACACCAGATCTGAACCAACCCATTGGAAGACGGCCGCAAGCATGTCGCTGTTCATGGCAGGGAATGCTTTGCTTTCTGCTGCTGATGATGCCATAAGCCAATTAAAGAAAAAAGCCGCCATCGTGTTGGGCTGTCAGGAAAATCACCTGGAAGTGGGAAATGAACGTATCTATACCATCAGCGACCCGACTGTTTTTGTAGAAATCAAGTATCTCACCGGCGGGCTGCAAATGCAAAACGGGATGGCCATCGGAGGGCAGATTATCGGGCGGGGCAGCTATGTGATGGAACATCTTTCTGTTTTGGATACGGAAACTGGCAGAGGCCGAAGCGGTCCCTACTGGACACCCCTGGCTCAGGCTGTTGAGATTGAATATGATAAAAAGGAATGCACCTTCCGCCTGCTTCGTGCGGTAACGGTTATCGATCAAGGGAAAGAACTGCATGCGGCTATCAGCCGGGGGCAAATTACCGGGGCGATGCATATGGGCTTGAGCGTTGCCACAAGAGAGCATTTTGCCTATACCCATCGGGGAAAACTGGCGGATACCAGCTTTAGAACCTATAAGCTTATGCATTTTGGACAAAGCCCAAGCTATATCGCGGAGTTTTTGCAAACACCGAACCTGGACGGCCCTATGGGCGTTCGTGGCATAAGCGAGCACGGCATACTGGGCATGGCTCCTGCTTTGGCCAATGCTCTGTCCGCTGCTTGCGGCAGGGAAATGGACGAGTTGCCGCTGAATTTTCAAAACCTGTGGCGGCTTGCCGGAAAGGAGAAGAGCTTTTGATTCCATTTGCATTTGCTTATATCGTACCGAATACCCTTGATGAAGCCGCAAAGGCATATAGCGAATGTGTAAGCAGGGGACAAAAACCTGTCTACTATGCTGGCGGAACTGAAATCATTACCATGGGCCGGGTAAAGAGCCTGCATTTCGATGCTGTTATTGACCTGAAGCACATTCAGGATATGTATGCACTCAACGATGAAAAGGACAGATTTGTGATTGGCGCAGGGCAGACCCTCAATGATATCATTTATTGGAATCGCTATCCATTGCTTGCCAAATGCAGCCAGCGTGTGGCAGATCACACATCACAATGCAAGATCACCCTTGGCGGCAACATAGCAGGTACCGTCATCTATCACGAGACTTCGTTGGCATTTTTACTGGCAGATGCCACAGCGGTGCTTTTTGGACCGGAGGGAAAAAGAGAGGCGACGCTTTCCTCGTTGTTTACCCCAAAGCTAACCCTTGAGCCAGGGGAGTTTATCGTACAGTTTTTTATGGATAAGAGGTATGGTAATCTTGATTATATCCATGTCAAGCAAGTGGAAAGCGAGAAGATCGGCTATCCGATTTTTACACTGGCTGCTGTTAAAAAGGATAAGAAAGTTTCAGCAGCGGTTAGCGGGTTGTATGCTCATCCAGTGTGGGCTGACTACACGAAAAAAGACAGGGAGCTGCCCAAAGAAAAACTGGCTGATAAGCTTAAAAGACAACAGGGGGAAGATGTTATCAGTGATGTGATGTCCTCTGGAGAATACAGGTTATATCGGCTCAATCAGGCACTGGATGATATGATGGACAAGCTTGGAGGCTGGTCGTGATGCTAAGGATTGAAGGGAAAACAGTCATTACCCTGAATGTAAATGGTCAGTGTATAGAAACTGCGGTGTATCCCTTTCAAACACTTTTGGAGGTGCTTCGGGACAATCTTGGCCTGACTGGTGCAAAGCCTGGATGTGAAAATGGTGATTGCGGCGCATGTACGGTTTTGTGGGATGGCTTGCCTATGAAATCGTGCCTATGCCTGGCGGTGGAAGCACCGGGCCATGAGATCACTACAGTGGAAGCGCTGGGCGGAACATCGCTGCAGACGGCTTTTGCCGATCTGTTTGCCATGCAATGCGGTTACTGTACACCGGGCTTTGTTATCAATGCCCATGCACTTTTATATCATAACCCAAATCCGGATGATGACGAAATCGATGCCTGGATGCAATCAAACATATGCCGGTGCACATGTTATGAAGAAATTGGTATGGCTGTGAGAGAAAGCATCAAGCGCATCAGTAGCACTCAATTATAAGTCACTTTGTAACAAATAGGCGTTTCCTATCCATGTTTGATATACGGAATAGGAAACGCTTTTTTGCTGAACTCGTTCGTATTTGGTATGTTTAAACGGATTTGATAGTTTGTTGACAAACATATAAAAACTATATAGACTTGTAACGTTTTTAGATGACATACAAAGGAGATGCTTGTTTGAAAAGACGTGACTTATGGATTGCATCTGCTATCGCGCTTACGGCTGTTTTAGTGCTGTTATTAGTCAAACCAGATTACTCCGTGAAAACATCTGGGCCCCTGCCTGCCTTGTCAACTGCGGATGTGCTTAAGGGTGAAGCCGTTTCACATGATGGGCAAAATGAAGAGGGGATAGGCTCAGTTCCTAAACCATCCTTAACCCCTGCAAAATGTTATCTGCTGGTAACTGTTGGGGATGTGATCTTTGAACCGTATCCATTGCTGGAGGAAAAAGATTTTCCCATCATTCAAGTAGACAGCAGGGAAAATGTGGTACGCATTACCCCTAATGGTTTTTATATGGCATCTGGCACCTGCAGCAATCAGGAGTGCGTGCATCAGGGAATGGTAACATTGGAAAATCGAGATTTGCGCATTTTGGGCAACCAAGTAATCTGTCTGCCCAATCAGGTCATGCTGGAATTGCTAACACCTGATGAAGCGGCAGTGGTATGGGGGAATGGATATGACAGTAAGAAGTAAATCGACAGAGCGAATCGCTCTTTGCGGATTGTTAATCAGCCTGATGCTGATATTAGGTTATGTTGAAAGCCTTCTTCCTTCTTTGCCAGGTGTGGTGGGAGCAAAGCTGGGCCTTGCCAATTCTGTGCTTCTGTATGGTATATACATGATGGGGCCAGGCACCGCGTTTGTTTTGATGGTGTTGAAGGTGCTTTTGTCCGGTTTGCTCTTTGGCGGTGTCAGTGCAATGCTATACAGCCTGGCAGGCGGACTTATGAGCCTTTTGCTTATGCTGCTGGTAAAGCGTGTGAAGGGTATCAGCGTGATTGGCGTCAGCATGACCGGTGCGGTGTTTCATAATGTAGGTCAAGTGCTGATGGCCATGGTGATCTTGCACACAACAAAGCTGATGTATTATATGTCTGTTTTGATGATTATCGGACTTGTTACAGGGCTTTTAACGGGGACAGCCGCATCCTATGTTATGAAGCATCTAAACGCCGGTAGGCAAGGAGCTGCGAGAAAAAGAGGTCAAAGAACGTCGAACGGAGGCGGATCATGAAGTACAAAATCGGAGAATTCTGCCGCTTATTGGGCGTATCCCCGGACACCTTAAGATACTATGAACGCTGCAATCTACTTTCAACAGACAAAAATCCTGAAAACAAATATCGCTTATTCAATAAGCGTGATGCTTTGGATATCTGGAGTCTGCATATGCTCAGAAGCTTGGATATGAGCCTACGAGATATAGAGACACTGCGCAGGCAAGGTTCAATAGAAGCACAGAAAAACTACCTGCACGAAAGGGAAAAAGCGCTGGCCCATGAGATTCAAAAGCTTGCCATAAAGCGGGAGCGTTTAATACAACTTTCCAAGCTGTATGATCTGGTTCATAAAGTGAATGAAGTCATCTGTCAGGAAAATATGGCTTCGAATTATGCGCTGCTATTACTGGGGGAAGATTGCAGGATTGATAAGAACATGCTGGATGAAATACCAGACTGGGTATCATGCCTGCCCTTTACGTATTTTGCAGTGGATATATCATATAACAGCCTTCTTTCAGCTGGTGATGGTTTATCGATCAGCCTGGGAGTTGGTATTTTGGAAGAAAACGTAGAAAAAGCTGGTCTGAAGCTGGGGCCGCATGCCTTGTATACACCCCAAAACACAAGGGTTGCCACCACCCTATGTACCAATGACTTATTCGGACTGACGAAAAAGGATATTGCTCCAGTGTTCTCCTATATAGAAGAGAACAAGCTGAGGATCACGGGACCGGCATCCGGCCGCATCATTTGTTCCACCTGTCATGCCGATGACCCGGCATATATTGTTGCTTTAGGGATTCCTGTAGAAAAATTAACAAATACCCCTTGACCTTGGAGCAACTCCAAAGTTTATAATATTGACAGATGTTTCACAAACATGTGAAACAGATTAATGGAGGAGGGTTTTGGGATGCGTAAAGTTCTTTCCCTAATTCTTGCAGCTGTCATGCTTTTGTGTGTCTTCAGCATGCCTGCACTGGCCGCGTCGTACACTGCCGGGTCATACACCGCAACTGTTGACGGCCACAATGGACCTCTGGAAATCACTGTCACAGTCAGCGACACCGCTATTACCGATGTTAAGGTAACGGCACATGCAGAAACACCAGGTATCAGCGATCGGCCCATCAGCGAGATTACCGCAGCCATTGTGGAAAATCAATCGCTTGCCATCGACAGCATTTCCGGTGCAACGGTAACATCCAAGGCCATCCTGGCCGCTGCCGAAGAAGCCATTAAGCAGGCTGGCGGCGATGTAGATGCATTGAAAGCAGTTGAGATTGCACAGGCTCCCGTGGAAGATGTGGAAGCCACCTATGATGTTGTTATTCTTGGCGGCGGCGGCGCTGGTCTCTCTGCAGCCCTTGCAGCCAAAGAAGCTGGCGCCAGCGTTATCATCATTGAAAAGGCTGGTTCCCTGGGTGGTAACTCTCTGCTGGCAGGCGGCGCATTCAATGCCTGCGATCCGCAGCTGCAGGCCACAGTGGACATGACCGATTCCCTCATGGCGGAGCTCAAGCACTACCTGGATTTGAAGGAAGAAGACTTCGGCTCCTTTGCTGGTGTATTGACCACTGTCAAAGAACAGATCAACACCTATCTGGCCGGCGATACCTCCAAGTTGTTTGACAGCCCTGAACTGCACATGCTGCATGTGTATATGGGCGGTAAGCGCACAGGTCTTGACGGCACTGTCATTGAACCCGATTTGGCTTTGACCGAAGTATTTGCCCGCAACGCTTTGGATTCCCTTCATTGGGCCACTTCCTACGGCGTGAAGTGGAGTGAAAATATCAGCACCGTTCTGGGCGCCATGTGGCCCCGAACTCATGGCGTTGCCAGTGAAAAGATCACCATTACTTTTGAAAAGGCTGTCCGTGAAGCCGGCGTGGAGATCATGACCGATACACGCGGTACCGAGCTGATCATGGAAAATGGCAAGGTTGTTGGTGTAAAGGCTACAACCACTGCAGGTGCCAATGTAACCCTGCATGCCAGCAAGGGTGTGGTACTGGCCACCGGCGGCTATGCTGCCAACGCACCTCTGGTCGTTAAATACAACAACTACTGGGCGGGCCTTTCCGACAAAATGCCCTCAACCAATGCACCTACCATCACCGGCGACGGTATTGTGATGGCAGAAGCGGTAGGCGCCAACCTCACTGGCATGGGCTATGCACAATTGATGCCCTCTTCCCATCCGGTGGACGGCTCCTTGTTCAGCGGTATCTGGGGCAGCGCTGAAACCCAGGTGTTTGTTAACAAAGAAGGCAAGCGTTTCGTAAATGAATATTCCGAACGCGATGTACTCTCCAAGGCCGCCCTGGAACAAACAGATAAGCTATTCTTCATCATCTGCGATAACAAAATCGCCAAGAATTCTGATGTGGCTGGCATGGAAGCCAAGGGCAATGTGGTATCCGCCAACACCCTGGAAGAGTTGGCAAACAAGCTGGGTATTCCTGCCGAGGCTTTTGTAGCTGAGATTGAGCGTTACAACAGCTTTGTGGATGCACAAAAAGATGAAGATTTCGGCAAGGCCTTTTTCGGCGAGAAGATTGATGAAGCTCCCTTTGTTGCTACACCCCGCTCTCCTTCCCTGCACCACACCATGGGTGGCGTGAACATCGATACCGAGACCCGTGTGCTTGACACCAATGGTGCCATCATCCCCGGCCTGTATGCTGCCGGTGAAGTGGTGGGCGGCCTCCATGCCGGAAACCGTTTGGGCGGCAATGCCATGACAGAGTTCCTGGTATTCGGCCGTATCGCTGGCCAAAACGCCGCTGCAGGCAAATAAGAAACTACAAAATGGATAAAGCTGGCCGTTCCGGATTTCCGGAACGGCCAGTTTGCATATATATTGTATCTGTTATCGTATTTTTGTCAGTAATATGGTATGATGCCAATAATTCGGCTTAATGGAGGGATTTTGATGGAACCGTTTTCTTTTGATATCAAGGCATTGCTGGCACCGCCTGACATTATGGGCGCAAAGCGGGTACTGTGCATCCAGCCGCATCCAGACGATAATGAGATCGGTATGGGCGGAACCATTGCGGCCCTTGCCGATTCCGGTTGTCAGGTGCACTATTTGACAGTAACCACAGGAGATTTGGGCAATAAGGATAAAACAGCTACCAAAGAGCAGACGGCAGCCATTCGCCGCAGAGAGGCGGAGTTGGCTGGCCGGCATCTGGGAGCATGCGGGTTTTATTTTTTGTCCCATGGGGACAGCACCTTGGAAAATGTGACAGAGCTGTCCGTAGAAATCGCCAAGGTGATACGCAAGGTACAGCCGGAGGTGATTTTTTGTCCCGATCCATACTTAAATTATGAGGGTCATTACGACCATGTGGTTACAGGGCGGGCTGCAGCCAACGCATTTCACTTAACCGATATTCCCAACTTCCCCGGGGAGGATGGCCTACCTGCTTGGCATGTGCCAGCTATCGGATTTTATTTTACTGCCAGGCCCAATACGGTCATTGATATCACCAGCCATTTTGAACGCAAGTTTCAGGCCATCGCTCTTCATGACAGTCAAATGGATGAAAGGAATCTGGCCATGTATCGCTTATATTTTCAAATGAAGGGCGCTGAGCTGGCAAAGGGTCGAGGCTTTGAACTAGGTGAAGGATTAAAGGTGCTGTCTCCCTTACATATGCATTGCTTTGTGGATGCGGAAAATCTGTAAGTCATTCTTTGAAATACAGATCAGCTGTTAAAGAGGAGGTTAGAGCGTATGACAAGCAATCGTAGGTATAACCACCCCTGGCGTTATGCCCTGGCTATGTTTGGCCTATCCATAACTGGGTATATGTATACTGCTTACGGCACCTTTTTCTATTCAGACTTAATGGGCCTATCCCTGAAAACAATCGGAATTGCCAAAGTACTATTCTCTCTTTGGGATGCTTTTAACGATCCCATTACTGGTTATCTATCCGATCGTACCCGAAGCCGATTTGGCAGGCGCAAACCATGGCTTGTGGCCTGTACGCCTGTATTTGCCATAGCAGCCATCCTGTTTTTTAGCCCGCCTGCAGCCCTGGGCAGCGGACTTGCGCTGGCGGTATATTTCACTTTTTTTCTTATGCTCACCGAGACAGCAAACACCATTGCATCTGTTAATTACCATTCCCTTCTGCCGGAGTTGTACCGTGAATCTGCAAAGCGAAACCGTGCCAATGCCATCCGCCAGGCACTGCAGCTTGTGGGTATGATCATAGGTGTTTCGCTGGTTCCCATGATCGTATCTTCTTTTGCCACCGTCGTAGGTGATGATGTGTTGGGTTATCGGCTGACAGCCGCTTTGCTAGGTATACTTGGCGGTGGCATGATGCTGTACTCCTTTCTTGGCTGTAAGGAGCGGGAAGAGTTTGGGCAGCTGCCCCAACCAAAGTTTATGGAGTCCATGAAGGCTATTGTGATTAACCGCAACTTCTGGTTGGTTTCTGTATCTCATTTCTTCTATAATGCTACCACCGGCCTTTTGCTGGCTGGCATCCCCTTCTTTATCAAGTATACCCTTAAGCTGCCTGACAGTATGGCAACCATTCTCTCTGCCTGTGTATTCGTGTCGGCCATCCCATCAATGTACTTATGGTATAAGCTGATCAACCGGGTAGGAACGCTGAAAGTGTGGCGGTTGTCGCTATTATGGCTTGCTTTGGCGCTTGGCGTTATGTACTTTGCCAATGGCATTGTTTTTGCTTCCGCCGCCGGTATACTGGTGGGCATTGGTATTGCAGGCGTTACCGCAAATCTGGATATGGTCAACTCGGAGCTTATCGAGGATGATGCCAGGCGCTATGGCGTTCGCCGTGAAGCCACCTTCTTTGCTGCCATCAGCTTTATCTCTCGGCTTTCGGGTCTTGTGCAAAGTGCTGTATACGTGCTCTTGAGCCTATGGTTTGGCTATATATCAGGTGATGAACCCGGTACGCAGCCTGATAAAGCAGCGCAATACATGATGGTAATCTTTCCTTTTATACTCATGCTCATCTCCTGTGCGGTGTCTCAGTTTGTTCGTTTCAAGACGGCCAGCATTCCTGTGGACAGTTGATAGATACGCTTATAGACGATGGTGTTTTGCTGTTCATGATGGATGTTGACGTAGCAAATGGCATAATGAGTGTTATGGATATCCCCATTTATATAAACAGCCGGCATCAGGCGTAATAAACCTGATACCGGCTGTTTGCATAGGTGATGGGTTTGCTAATCAGTAGCTTTCCTGACCGAAGACGTTTAAAAGTACTTTAACATAATCATTGCTGAGGGTAAGGTCATCATAACTATCCTGATCATAGGCGAGGTCATGTATCAGCCAGCCTGCCAAGGGTTTTCAAACGGTCTGCCTATGAATCCTCCCGGACGATGTATGTGCCAACGCCGATATTGATGCTGTCCATATTTGCCTCCACATGTTTAACTTATGCTAACCTGCGTTATCATACATGACAAGTTAAAGCAGTATACGTACATTAGCCAATCACATACAACAAAAAGCAACTGCAAACATCGCCATCCTGCATCTTTTCCTGCATAATTCAAAATAGGAAATGAATATGTGGATCGTATTTCTCATGCGTTCTTGAAGGAGGTGGCATGGTTTGCTGACTTCAAAAGGTACCGGTATGGGTATGGCGAAACCTCTTGCAAGACCGCTTCATGCAAAAAGCAGCAGGTGGAAAAAAACATTCTTATTGACTACCATGGTCTTGCCGGGGGCGGTTTGGCTGCTGCTGATGAGATACCTGCCCATGTTCGGCATTGTGCTGGCGTTTAAGGATTACAAAATATACCCTAAGGCAAATACCTTCATCAACAATCTGTTTCATAGCCAATGGTCAGGCTTCAAAAACTTTGAATTCTTATTTAAAACAAGCGGTACTTGGGCCATGATCCGTAACACACTGGCCTACAACGCTTTTTGGATCATACTTGGCATGGTGATTTCTGTTTCTTTTGCAATCATGCTCAGCCAGCTTTCCAAGCGTTTTATGGCAAAAACCTATCAAACACTGATGTTCTTCCCATACTTTCTAAGCTGGGTAGTCGCCAGTTATTTTGTACTGGCGTTCTTGGACGCCACCAATGGCATGATCCCCAGGCTGCAAAGGAGCATGGGGGTAGAAGCAATCGACTGGTACAATAAACCTGCCTACTGGCCGTTTATTTTAACCCTTGCCAATGTGTGGAAGAATACCGGCTATGCGGCTGTGTTGTACCTGGCGGCCATAACGGGTATAGATGCTACGCAATATGAAGCTGCCGCAGTAGATGGTGCAAGCAAGTGGCAGCAAGTGACACACGTAACGCTGCCAAACATCCGAACCATGATCATTGTGCTGCTGATTATGAATGTGGGCCGGATATTCAACTCCGATTTTGGGTTGTTTTATCAAATCCCCATGAACTCCGGTCCGCTGTTCCCGGTAACTCAGGTGATTGATACCTTTGTGTACCGTGCTTATACCAGTACAACCAACGGTATAGGTATGAGCTCTGCAGCTGGTTTGTTTCAAAATGTTGTTGGTTTTATCTGCATCTTAGGAGCCAACGCTTTGGTTCGCAAACTGGACTCAGACAGTCGCTTATTCTGAGAAAGGAGGCATGTGAGAAGTGATAAACGCAGCAGGCAAGCGCAGTAGGCGGCTCAACTCCGTCAGTCTCCCGGCGGAAGCGCTCTTTCATGTGTTCCTTGGTCTTTTCTCACTGGCTTGCATTATTCCTTTTATATTTGTTGTCATCATATCCTTTTCATCAGAAGAAAGCATTCGTCAGATCGGCTATTCCTTTGTGCCTGCAGCCACCTCCCTGGCGGCATACAACTATGTATTCAAGTTGGGAGATGTGATATGGCGCTCTTATTTCAACAGTATCCTGATTACATCGGTGGGCACGGTAGCCAGCGTAACCATTTGTGTTTTATACGCTTATCCGCTGTTTCGAAAGGATTATAAGCTTAGCGGATTTTTCAACTTTTTCAGCTTCTTTACAATGATCTTTGGCGGCGGCTTGATACCGACCTTTTTTATCAGCAAAAATGTTTTGGGATTAAGTGAAAACTATGCTGCGCTGATCGTTCCCATGCTTTTCAGCCCATTCAATATCATCATCATGCGTACGTTTTTGCAAACGGCTGTCCCCACCGAGCTTATCGAAGCTTCCACCATTGACGGAAGCGGCGAATATCGAACGCTGTTTCAAATTGTCACTCCCATTATCAAACCCGGTATTGCTACCATTGCGCTTTTGAACGCCCTGCCTTACTGGAATGATTGGTTCCTGGCAATGCTATACATCCGCACTGAGAAACAGTTGTATCCTTTGCAATATTTGCTGATGCAGATGCAGCGCAATGCCGAGTACCTGGCTGCTAACAGCCACATGATAGGGGCAGAAGCATCCAAAGCCATTGCACAGCTGCCGCCGCAATCCCTTCGCATGGCGCTGGTGGTGCTGATTGTGCTGCCCATCGCCTGCGCTTATCCCTTTTTTCAGCGATATGTGGTAGCTGGCCTGACCATTGGTTCTGTTAAGGGGTAAGGGTGAATGGGCAAGCGAAGCGCAGTACGGTGCGAAAGCGGATGATGTTGTAGGGCGAGCGCAGTGAGCCTGTAGCCGATGAAAGCGCAGCTTAAGAGGCGGAACACCGGACAAGCGAAGCGCGGTACGGTGCGAAAGCGGTAAGGACGGCAAGATTTGCCGCTTACGATATTAGAAGGAGGTTGCATGTATGAGGAAACTAGTGGCTCTTTTTCTGGCCTTGGTAATGGTCATAGGGCTATGGTCCGTGGCTGGCGCCGAGACCGCGGCACTGGAACCCGTAGCGCTGAAGATCTGGTTCCATGGCAGCAACGTGAAGGATGACGCGGCTGTTGTGGAAAAGGTCAACGAGTACCTAAAGGAAAAGATCAACGCGACCTTGCAGCCCATCTGGGGCACCTGGGGCGACTTTGACAACAACGTCGTCATGTCCTTGAATGCCGGTGATGATGTAGATATTTACTTCACCTCCTCTTGGTCACTGAACGACTATGCCGCCTACGCCAAACAGGGCAGCTGGGTGCGCCTGGACGATCCGGAGAACAACTACATCGAGAAGTATTCCCCCGAACTTTTCAACATTTTGCCTGAAGTTTTGAAGGCGGGCGCAACCGTTGAAGGCGCTTCCGGCAGGGGCGTGTATGCTGTTCCCGGCTACAAGGACTTTGCCACCCAGAACACCTGGGACATCAACGTAGACCTGTTGACCAAGTATGGATACACACTGGATGACATCAAGAATACCGACTACTACGGCTTTGGCGATATCCTAAAGAAGGTGAAGGAAGGCGAAGGCGCCGACTTCTATCCCCTGTGCATAGAGCCTGTAGTTCTTGAGCGCATGGTGAACAATACCATCGTCGTCACCGGGGACAGCGCTTCACTGAATGTGTTGTCCTTCTACTTAGACCCTGAAAAGCCCAGTAACGACAGCCCCAACGGCAATGTGATCTTCAATAAGTTTGCTACCCCCGAATTCAAGAAGTTCGCGGAAAAGACTCGTGAATACTATCTGGCCGGTTACATCGATCCCGCTATGACCAGCACTGGCACCGCCAATGATTCCCGCGTTGCGACACAGCTTTCTGGTCGTTACCTCATTGGCACCCAATCCTATGCTTTGGGCTATGAAGTTCAGGCATCTGCTGAACGCAAGATTCATGTGGAGTTCGTGCCCACCACGCCTGCGTTTGTAGATACTACAGCTTCCCAAGGCGCTATGTACGCCATCTCTACCGCATCCAAAAACCCAGAGCGTGCCATGATGTTCTTAAACCTTTTGAACACTGATCCTTATCTCATGACCTTGCTGAACTATGGTGTGGAAGGCGTTCATTATGAAAAGACCGCAGATGGACTTGTGAAGTTCCTGCCTAAGCGTGACGATTATATGCCCTGGCGCAATGGCATGGGCAATATCACGCTGCTGCCCGCCCAGGAAGGCGAAGGCGCAGACTACTGGGAGACCTTCAAGGCGTATTATGGCAGCGCAGAAAAGACTCCAATCCTGGGCTTCATCTTCAACCAAGAGCCTGTGACCACCGAGCTGGCTGCCATCGCCAACGTGGCTGCCGAGTATGGCTTCTCCCTGATGGCCGGTTCTATCGATCCCGCTGAGAAGCTCGACGAGTTCCTCAAAAAACTGGACGAAGCCGGCATGCAGAAGGTCGTAGATGAGGCGAATGCCCAGCTGCAGGCTTTCCTGGCTGCCAAGTAAAATCCAATTGATGTAAACCAAAGACCCTTGTGATAAAAAAGTCGGCGGAGGGTGTATGCTCTCTGCCGTCTTTGTGTATCTGTTTTCATTGACAATGCCGCATTCAATGCCTATGATGTTATAGATGATGGGCCATTGTACTTGGTGAGTGCAAATGGGCCTGCATGGCAGCAGGAATCATACTTGTTATCGTTTTTATCATATGGTTGAACGGATGTGGCGGCGTTGAGCAATATTATCTTGATTGGTATGCCCGGAACCGGCAAGAGCACTGTTGGCGTTTTACTGGCCAAGCATTTGGGGTATGACTTTATCGATACCGATCTGATGATCATCAGGGATACTGGTAAAACCCTTCCCATGATTCTCAAAGAGGTGGGGGTTGCGGGCTTCTTGGAGCTGGAAGGATGTATCGGCAAGAAGGTTGATTGCCATAAGACAGTGATCGCCACAGGGGGCAGCATGGTGTTCTGTGAGGATGCCATGCATCACTTGCGTGCTGGCGGCACAACTGTATGGCTGGATACGGAGCCTATGGAATTGGAACGCCGCATCAAATGCAGTGCTGACCGTGGCATTGCGGCAGAGCCCGGCACTACCATTGAGGATATCTATGCAGTACGCAGGCCATTGTATGAAAAATATGCGGACATCCATATCAAATGTACTGGCGGTACGGAAAGTGTTGTTTCTCAAGTCATGCAAGCATTGGCTGACAGGAATACCGTGGTCTAAGCGGTTATAGGAATAAAAATAGATGATGGAAAGGTCGGCGTTTTATGAGGTACGAAAGCAGGGAAATTCATGTGGATTATCACAAGGCAGGGGCAGTTCATCAGGGGGAGCAGCCGATATTGCATGCCTACCTATTGGACAAAAGCCCAGCAATGCCGTTATGCAGCACACGTCCGGCGGTCATTATCTGCCCCGGCGGTGGTTATACCTTCAAGTCGGACAGAGAAGCAGAGCCGATTGCTATGAAATTCTTGGCAGAGGGTATTCATGCCTTTGTTTTGCAATACAGCGTGGCACCCTCCCGCTATCCCTGCGCGGTACTGGAGTTGGCTGCGGCAGTCAAGGTGGTACGGGAAAACGCCAAAGAATTTGGGGTGTACCCGGAGCAGATTTATATCGCAGGCTTTTCTGCCGGCGGCCATTTATGCGCCACATTGGGCACCTTGTGGGATGAACCTGTGTTTGAACAGGTTTTGGGCAACGGTCAGCTAAAAAATTGGCGGCCTGACGGCATGATATTGAGCTACCCGGTTATTACCTTGGGAGAGTTTGGTCATAAGGGTTCAAGGGATAGCCTGCTGGGACCCGATGCATCTGCCGAAATGATACATGCCTTATCGCTGGAAAACAGGGTTAGTACGAAAACTGTACCTGCTTATCTTTGGCATACATATGAAGATAAAGGGGTGCCTGTAGAGAGCGCACTTTTGTTTGCTACAGCGCTTCGGAGGTCTGGAATTTCTTTGGAGTTGCATATATTTGAAAAGGGCGTCCATGGTCTTGCCTTGTGCAATGAGGTTACTGCCAGCAGCGCAGAACACTTGGAGCCTGACAACGCAGAGTGGATCGATATGGCGATTCGGTGGGTGAAGCGCAGGCGGGAAGCTGCAAACTAAATACCTGAGCAATGGATAGCAAAGAGCTTCTGCTTTCGCATTGCATACTGATTGGAAAGAATAGTTTGTTTGGCATACACCCATCTTGGTGCGGGCTGTATCTATAAGGGAGGCAGGACATGCTTATATACATGAATGCCCATGGCGCAAATGCAGTGCTTGATACCATGGGCGGTGAGCTTGTTGGTTACAATAGGAATGGGGTAGAGTATGTATGGCAAGGGGATCCTGCGTATTGGCCGGGCCATGCCCCAGTTTTGTTTCCTATTGTCGGTGCGCTGAAAAATGGCACGATTGCTATTGAGGGCAAGGCGTATAGCATGCCCAAGCACGGCATTGCCCGCAAAAGTGAGTTTGAGATCACAGATCAAACAGAGGATAGCATTACCTTTACCCTCCAGGCTAGTGGGGAAAGCTTGCAAATGTATCCCTTTCGCTTCAGGTTGATGGTAACACACCGTTTGATGAAAAATGGTTTTCAAACAACCTATACGGTGGTAAATGAAGATGGGCGGGATATGCCCTTTTGCATCGGCGGCCATCCTGGCTTTAACTGTCCTATGCATGAAGGAGAAGGCTTTGAGGATTATGAGCTGCTGTTTGATGAAACAGAGTGTATCCCCGGCCTCTTCACTGACGCCGAAACATTGATGCACCCTAACAATACAGTTGAGCTGATTCAAGAGGGGAAGTGTATCCCTCTGCGCTACAGTGATTTTGACCAGGACGCCGTCATTTTAAGCGGTCTGCGCTCCAAAGGGGTGCGGCTTGTTCATGCAAAATCGGGAAAAGGGCTGCACTTTACTTTCGATGGGTTTGGTGCGCTAGGCATCTGGACGCCCCCGAAAAAGCAGGCGCCTTTTATCTGCCTGGAACCATGGGCTGGGCTGCCGGCTTATACGGATGAAACGGGTCTATTCCTGGATAAACCGTATGTTATGATATCGCAGCCTGGAGCGGCAAAATCATTTCATTATGCAATGAGCATCGTGGATTAATACGGAGCCGATTGGTATTTAATAACCTCCTAAAGTATATAAAAGTCCGCCGGCAGGCACAGGCCTGCAGGCGGTTTTTTGTTTTGTATGGCTGTGTTTCCGGCAACTTGAGAAAGAAAACCCCAAACACAAGATGTTTGCTTGTGCTGCTTAGGAGAAAGGAAAAGGAAATTATTTGTCGAATTATGCAATGATCTGTCTATTGTGACAGGTTTATGTGTTGACTTGCCAAAGATGGTTGGCTATTTATGATAAATAATGGTATCTGTTTATACAAAACCAGACGGCTGCATCTGATTGAGGAAGTGAATTCATGCGAAAATTCCAGCAGAAGAAAGTCTTGGAGTTGATACAAACCCTTCATGAGGCAACTGCTGAAATAGGGCGGCTCATATCGCAAAACGATTTCACATCTGTTCTTCAGGTGCTGTCTGGCTGTCAGGAATTTGCTTTATCCATTGGCACCTTCATTGAGAGTATTGAGGGGGAAGGTACGAAAACGGTGTCCCTACTGGAGGAATACTGCAAAGACTTGTATGATGCAAGCATTGCGTTAGAAGGCGGCGAAATGATCGTCCGCTTTGTCACAATCCTTCAAGCAAAGGTGATACAAATTGAGAACAGCGTCCATCATGAGCTGATGCCAAGCAAGATCGAAGTGGCCTTTTTTCCATATAAAGCATCCATGTTTGACTCCTTTGAATCCATATGGCTGGCGGCCAAGGATCATCCCATGTGCGATGCCTATGTAGTGCCAATACCGTACTTTGACCGTATGGCGGATGGGTCCTTAGGGTCCATACACTATGAAGGTAATCAATACCCAGCGTATGTTCCTGTTACGGATTGGCGTTCCTACAATGTCAAGGAGCGGCATCCTGATATTATATTTATTCATTCTCCATACGATGAGGGGAACCATGTCTCCATCATTCATCCGGATTTTTTTAGTAAACGCATCAAAAATTTCACCGATCTTCTTGTTTATGTACCGTATTTTGTATGCGCAGACGATGTACCGCAGCAGTATTGTGTTTGCGCAGGCACACTCCAGGCCGGAAAGGTGATGCTGCAATCCGAGAAGATCAGGGAAACGTACATTCAGCATTTCCGCCAATTTGAAAATGAGAAGAATTGTGCCGGTATGTTTGGCATAGCACAGGATAAGTTTGTTGCCCTTGGTTCTCCAAAATTTGATAAGGTTATCAACTCGACTGCGGATGACTATTGTCTGCCCGATGCATGGCGGAAGCGCATGACAAATAAGGATGGTACACAAAGGAAAGCAGTACTTTACAACACCTCCCTCAATGCAATTCTGCATGGGGAGAAACAATACCTCATAAAGCTCCGGGCGGTTTTAAACACCTTTCGGTTAAGAGATGATGTTATTCTTTGGTGGCGGCCTCATCCCCTGTCTGAAGCAACATACCAATCCATGCGCCCTCAGCTGGCTATGGAGTATAAACAGATTATCGAAGAGTATACACGGGAAGGTTGGGGCATTTATGATGACACCACCGACCTTCACCGTGCCATATCCCTTTCGGATGCTTATTTTGGGGATAGCAGCTCGTTGGTAGCTTTATATCAATGTACCGACAAGCCTGTGATGTTGCAGAATATTTTTGTTGATACAGATTGTAATGAAAAAAGAGAAAGTCTAGCTTTTGAAAACTTATGCTTTGATGGGCAGGATTATTGGTTCTCAGCAACCAATGTCAACAGCCTGTTTAAAATGAGCACCCAGCACTGGACGGCAGAATATATGGGCTCATTTCTGGGAGAAAGCACTCAGGGCCGTTTATATTCTTCCATTGTTCCATATGAAGGCAAATTATACTTTGCTCCTTATGCAGCAAACTCCATTGCTGTCTATGATATTAAACTGGGCAGCTTCTCAAAAGTGGATATCATCCAGGACTTACATGCATCTGAAAAAAGATTTAATGAACAGCTGAAATTCTCCTTTGCTGTGTCTTATAAGGAATGGATATTCTTTTTTCCCAATGCTTATCCGGCAATTATCAAATATCATTGTGCCACAGGCGAGGTCTGCTATCTTCATGATTGTATGCAGGTTTTGAATCAATATATTTTAGATGAAACGGTCTATTATTTCAGGGATGGGTGTATAGACGGCTCGAAAGTGACCATGTACAGCAATCTGGCCGGAGCCTTGGTGGTGTTTGATATGGATACTTGTATGATGCAGGTGATCCATAGGTTCCATAGTGAGGAGCGTTGCTATAACCTATGCTTTGACGGAAAGCATTATTGGCTGGCTCCTTTTGACGATCAATCAGCCATCCTCAAAATAAACCCCGAAACCATGGAGATTACGAAAATCACTGACCTTCCGTCTGGGTTTGTTGCTGGAAGACGCCCGTTCTGGCTCTCGGCTTACGCAAACGGTTATGTTTGGATGCTGCCGGGTCTTGCTAACCAATCACTCAAAATTCATGTGAACACCAATACAGTTCAGGTTGCTGACGAATTTCAGGCAGAAAGGGTACTTGACATCAGCAATGCCGAGCAATGGAAGTTCAGCCTTTTGCAAAAGAATGGTAGCAAGCTGCTGGCATTTGACAATACCTCCTGCAAGCTCGTTGAATATGATTTGCAGACAAATGTGATCAGAAAAGAGCATGTGTCTTTAAATAGAAGCAAGGTGAATGCTTGCAAAAAGCTTTGGCGGTACATTCTTTCAGGGCAAGGTGCTGTCAGGACAAAAGCAGCTGATTACATTATCCGTGAGTCCGAGCTGTTTACGTTGAATGATTATCTGTATCTTATGACGCAGCCGGATGATCATTCCATGAGAAACGACATCTTTTCCGGGAGGGCAGCGTTGCTGGAGAATGAAATATCACACTTTGATGGGACGTCAGGCAAGGCCATCATGGATTACTGCATGAATGAGGTGATACTTTCATGAATGTATCAGTGATACTATCCGGTGGTGTAGGTGTAAGGTTTGGCAATGAACTGCCTAAGCAATACCAGAACCTGCTCGGTAAAGAAGTAATTGCTTATGTGGTAGAAGCACTAAAGCAATCTGTAAAAACAGATGAGATCTTGATTGTAGCAGGCAAAGAGGATATTCCGCGGTTGCAGTCTGCTTATGGGGTTTCCTGTACAGTGGCTGGCAGCTCTCATAATGCTTCGGTAAAAAACGGTTTGGAGTATATTCAAGCGCATTATCCAAGCTGTAGGAACGTTCTTTGGGTGGATGCGGCCCGGCCCTTCCTTGATGCCAAAACGGTGGATCAATACTTTACTTGGCTAAATGAGTACGATGGTGTAATCACAACCAGGCGTATTACCGACAGCCTGGGCCGTGAAGGAGTAGCATTTACCAACCGGGAGGAGTATTATTTAATCCAAAAGCCTGAGGCTTTCAAGTTCAGCATGCTGTACAGCCGGTTTTCAGCAAGCAGCGAGACGACGGCGATAGTGCATCAGTTCCCGCATGATGCAGCTGTAAAAAAGTGCTTCGGTTCGAATCAGAATATGAAAATCACGTATCCTGAGGATCTTCCATTGGCGGAGTATTTGATGGGTTTTAACATGAAGCAAGGTACTAACTGATGTATGCTGATATGATTGCCTATGATCTTGTAAGTTTCATGCAGCGATCGCTTAGTATAGGATGTACCAAATCATTTTAAGACCGTCATGTTATGGTCGATATAATTATATAGGAGGTGCATGGGATGGATTATACGCCTGCCATTAAAAAATATATTGAGCTGGAAACCCAAGTGTTAACCAGTTTAAATCTCAATGACATCAATATGCTGATGAATGCTATTGAGGAGGCCAGGCAGCGGGATGCAACCATTTATATAATGGGCAACGGGGGCTCTGCTGCTACAGCTTCTCATTTTGTAAATGATTTTAATAAAGGTATCTCGGAATATATACAGCAAAAATTCCGATTTGTTTGTCTTAGTGACAATTTGGCCACTGTGATGGCAGTGGCCAATGATATTGGTTATGACGCAATCTTTGAATTTCAGCTTCGGGGCAAGGTGACAAAGGATGACTTGGTTATCGGTTTGTCCGGCAGCGGAAATTCGCAGAATGTACTAAACGCCATTGAACTAGCCAAGGCTTCCGGTGCTGTTACTGCAGGCCTCACGGGATATGACGGCGGCAAACTCAGGCAGATAGTGGATATATCAGTCCATGTTCCTGTCATGAGTATGCAGGTAACAGAGGATATTCATATGGTACTTGATCATTTGATGATGTCCATCTTCTATAAAGAATTGTGTGGGATTGATCATCTGCGGGGGAGCGAGAAATGATCATTGTAAAGACCCCCGCCCGCGTCAGCTTTTGCGGAGGCGGATCAGACCTGCCTGCATTTTATCAGAAGCATGGCGGTGCTGTGATTTCCTGCGGGATTAGCCGATATATCTATTTATCCATTCATCCATACTTTTATCAGGATAAGACGCTGTGCAAATATTCTCATAGTGAGCTTGTATGTGATCCTTCCGAACTGAAGCATCCAATTTTCAGGGTCTTGCTGGAGCAGTTTGGTATCAACGGTGTGGAGATTACCTCAACGGCAGATATACCGGCAGGTACAGGGCTGGGTTCATCTAGCTCCTTTACGGTTGGGCTGTTGCATGCACTCTATGCATATACCGGTAAATATGTATCACCGGACAGGCTGGCGGCAGAAGCTTGCTGTACAGAAATTGAAGTGCTGGGCGAACCTATTGGCAAGCAGGATCAATATGCTGCGGCCTTTGGCGGTCTGAATGTTTACCGCTTTGGCAAGGATGGCCATGTGGATATCGACAAGGTTATTATGTCTGGTGAAGACATGATCCGGTTGGAAAAGAATTTGCTGATGTTCTATACCGGCGACCTTCGTTCTGCCTCGAATATATTGGCTGAGCAAAGCAGGAATATTGTCAGCGATAGCGACAAGGAGCAGGCCCAGCTTGCCATCTGCCGTCTGACGGACGAGCTTCAAAAAGAGCTTGTCAATGGCAACATTGATGCTATGGGCCCTTGCCTTAACGCCAATTGGGAGCAAAAGCGCAAGCTGGCCAGCGGTATTACCAATCCACAGATCGATGCCGCTTATGATAAGGCCATGCTGGCGGGGGCAACTGGCGGAAAGCTGCTTGGCGCAGGAGGCGGTGGCTTTTTGCTGTTCTATGTACCGGAGCACCGTCATGCTGCAGTGAAAAATGCACTTTCGAATATGCGCTTTATGGAGTTTGGTTTCAGCCACACTGGTTCCACCATTATTTATGTGGGCGATAAGCCAAAGGGTTATTGACTTATCATGCAAGGGGATGGTCATATGAACATATTAATCGCCGGCGGGGCCGGGTTTATCGGCAGTCATTTAACAGATGCATTGCTGGCACAAGATCACCGGGTAGTATGTGTAGACAACTTGTCCCTAGGCGGACAAGACTTGATATCTCATCATTTTCAGGATGAACGGTATGCCTTTTATCAGCAGGATATCTGCGATAGGGCAAGGCTTGATGATGTCTTTAGTCGCCATGCCATTGAAAGGGTATACCATCTGGCCGCCAACTCTGACATACGTAAGGGCGGTCAGAACCCGGATGTTGATTTACATAACACCCTTAACACCACCATCACTCTGCTTGGCGCCATGCGCAACCATGGCGTGAAGGAACTGTTTTTTGCTTCAACCTCAGCCATATATGGGGACAAGCAGGGGCTATTGCGGGAGGATACGGGGGATCTCCGGCCCATTTCCTACTATGGCGGAGCTAAGCTGGCATCAGAAGCTTGCATATCTGCTTTTACAGCAATGAATGACCTTCGGGTAAATGTGATTCGGTTTCCCAATGTGGTGGGGCCGCGGCTAACACATGGGGCGGTGTACGATTTTGTGGCCAAGCTGAAGAAGAACCCGCGGGAATTGGAGATACTTGGAGACGGTATGCAGGAAAAGCCGTACATATATGTGCTTGACCTAGTGGAAGCGATTCTCTCCATGTGCTATACACCCGGCATGCACATATTCAATGCAGGGGTGGAAACCGCAACTACAGTTAAGCGTATCGCCGATATCGTATGTGAGGAAATGGGGCTGGACGGCGTTCAATATCGCTTTACCGGCGGTTCTGTCGGCTGGCTTGGGGATGTTCCCAAGTTTCAATATGATTTATCAAAAATACATGATTTCGGCTGGAAGGCCAAACATTCGTCTGATGAGGCAGTGCGCCTTGCCGCAAGG
Source organism: Bacillota bacterium (assembly GCA_023409955.1). Classification (GTDB taxonomy): domain Bacteria; phylum Bacillota; class Clostridia; order Christensenellales; family Aristaeellaceae; genus JAEWAH01. Next base: position 36,263 of record JAEYQQ010000063.1, read on the forward strand.
AGCAACCTATGAGGGCAGCCATCTTGGCAGGCGGTAAAGGCACCAGGATCGGCATGCTGTATCCTGACCTGCCCAAACCCATGATACCTGTGGCTGGCAAGCCGTTGCTGCAATACCAGCTCGAACTGCTGGTGAAGCATGGGATAGTGGATATTACACTGATAGCAGGGCACAAGGCAGATGTGATCAGCAGCTATTTTGGGGATGGACATGCCCTGGGAGCACAGATTAAGTATATCATTGAAGAGTCACCCCTTGGAACGGGCGGAGCATTATCGATGCTTCCAAAGGATGATACGCTTGAGCTCCTGGGGGATGTGTTCTTGGATGTGGATCTTCACCGCTTTATCATGTTCCATCAGGAGCATCATGCTGCTGTCAGCATATTTGCCCATCCCAACACGCACCCTTATGACAGTGACATCATCTCAGTTTCAGAGGATAGCGACCTTGTGCTAAAATGGCACTCCAAGTCGGTTGAACGTACCAAAGACCTGCGCAACCTGGTGAATGCCGGCATGTATATTTTTAGCCGCGATGCGCTGCCTAAAGGCGGTATGATACGGTGCGACCTGGATAAGGAGATCATCATGCCCATGATCCCCCAAGGTATTGTTTATGCCTACCGTTCAACAGAGTACATCAAGGATATGGGCACACCTGAGCGTTTGGAGGCTGTTTCCAAAGACATTGCCAAGGGCATTCCGCCCATCTGCAATTTAAACCGAAAGCAGCGGGCCATATTTATTGATCGGGATGGAACCCTCAATGAGGAGGCGGGCTATATCCGTTCTCCTGAACAGCTGCGCTTGATTCTGGGGGCCGGTGAGGCCATCAGGCAGCTAAACTCATCTCCTTTTCTTGCGATATGTATTACGAATCAGCCTGTGATTGCCCGTGGGGATGTGACGCCTGACGGGCTTGATGAGATTCATGCCCGGTTGGATGTATTGCTGGGGCAGCACGGCGCATACTTGGATGATCTTTTCTATTGCCCTCATCATCCTGATAAGGGCTTTGCCGGGGAGGTTCCGGAATACAAGATAGACTGCACATGCCGAAAGCCCAAGCATGGCCTCCTTCTTGAGGCTGCTCAAAGGTATAATATCGATTTGCACCGTTCGTACATGGTGGGGGACAGGCTGGCGGATATTGCCGCTGGTAATGCGGCTGGCTGCACAACGATCGGTGTTTTGACAGGAGCTGCGCTATCTGACGGCCAGATTGGTGTTGTGCCTGATGCTGTCTGTACCAATGTGCTGGATGCGGTGAATATGATAATGGCGGAGGATACTGAATGAAAGTGATAATCCTGGGCGGTGGCCTGGCTGGCATTTCATTGGCTCACTTCTTGCAGGATGATCCCCGGATAACAGCAATTGATATATTGGAAAAGGAAAATGAACCAGGCGGTTTGTGCCGAAGCTTTTTGCATGATGGCAGGATGGTGGATATCGGGCCGCATATTTTCTTTTCAAAAGACAAGGATACACTTGGCTTTATGAAGGCTTTGCTGGGTAAGAACCAGCACGAGCTACGCCGCAGCAACAGAATCATCCATCAAGGGCGTCTGGTGCAGTATCCATTTGAAAATGATCTTTCAAAGTTGTCAGAAGAAGACCGTGATTATTGTGTGTGGGGCTTTCTTCATAATCCGTACCGCCATTATCCTGCGGATAATATGCTGCAGTTCTTTCTAAAGACATTTGGCGAAGGCATTACAAACCTGTATCTTCGTCCTTACAATGAAAAGATATGGAAGTTTGACCCCGCCTATATGGATACGCAGATGGTAGAGCGCATCCCCCGTCCGCCTGACGAGGATATCCTTCGCAGCGCTGCAGGCGAAACGGTGGATGGTTATACGCATCAGCTTTATTTTACTTATCCCAAGACTGGTGGTACGTCATCACTCATTGAGGCTTTCATCAGCACATTAGGCAGCAAGGTAAACATCCATACATCCTGTGAAGTGCTAGCCGTTTCCAAAGTGCAAGCCGGATGGCAGGCGCAAACAACGGCTGGTACCTTTGAAGGTGATATGCTGGTATCCTGTATGCCGGTCAATATTCTGACTCGGATTTATGCCGGTATCAGTGCCGATCTTGCCGCCTGCGGTAAAAATTTGTGCCATAATGACATCATGATTGCCGTAGCCACTGTCAAAAAAGACCTTGCAGGGGACAATTACGCCTTCATGACGGCGGACAGCGATGTTGTTTTTCACCGCCTGAGCAAGGTTGATTTTTTGGGTTCCAGCTATCACAAGGAAGGCACTGCAACCTACATGATGGAGTACACTTATCATGATGCCAGTCGGTGCTGGAGTGACGAAGAGTACCGAAGTGCATATATCGATGGGCTCCAAAAAGTTGGGCTTATTCATAGTGCTGCGGATGTTACAGCCTTCACCTTAAAGCGGTATCCATATGCCTATGTTGTCTATGATATATGGCATGGTAAGAATATGGCGGCCATTCGCCGCTATTTCACCGGGGAAGGTGTTTATCTCAATGGTAGGTTTGGCAATTTTGAATATTGGAATATGGATACGGTGATTAGCGAAAGCAGAAAGCTGGCTGAGAGGATAAAAAGCGCATGAACAATATAATTTCAGTAATACTTCCAGTACGAAATGGTGAGAACTATATTCGCACTGCCATAGACAGCGTACTGGCACAGACATATCCCCACTTTGAGCTGATTGTCATTGATGCATCTGATGATAACACCCCAGATATCGTTGCATCTTACGCAGATCAGCGCATCAAGTATTTCCGACAGCAGTCCAAAGGCTCAGTCAATGGTTATAATGAAGCATTAGATCATCATGTCTGCGGCACGTATGTTACCTTTATCCATCATGACGATATCTATCGCCCTGAAAAGCTTTATGAACAGGTGCGTATGATGGAAAAGTTCCAAGACGTCGATTGTGTTTACAATGATATAGAATTTGTGGATGACGATTTGCAGACCATCCGCTGGCGAGGGCACGAGGACTATTATCATCGCAATAACGATTTATTGGCTGTTATGATGATAGGGTATGGTGTTAGTAATCTTGGCATGAATGTACTAGTTAAACGGGAGTTTATAGAAAAACACAAACTGCGTTATTCTTTGGAAACGCCCATTTGCTGCGATCATGAATACATATTTTCCATGTTGGATGCCGGAGCTGTTTTCAAGCATGTGGACAAGCCTTTGCTGCGCTATAGGGTTCATGGCAGTAATTACTCAGCAGACCGAAGTGCTGTAGAACAGGATAATCAGCGGATTTATTCTCGCTATAGCCTTGATCGACTGCGGGATATTGTAGATCAAACAAATTACAGCAGCACGGAGAAGAAAATCATCTTAAGCAAGCTCTATTATCGGCTTGGGCATATCGATTTAGCAAATGACAAGTTAAAAGAATTGCTAAGCAATCAGCACAGCGCCTGGGCCGCCTTTTACCTAGGGACTGGTTACTACCGGTATTTGGGTGACTTTGAAAATGCCATTACCTACTTGCGCCAAGGGCAGGAATGGATGCCCTACCGGCCTGAGTTTGCCAACAACATTGGTTGCTGTATACTAAAGATACAAGGAATAGAAGCGGCGAAACCTTACTTTGCCCAGGCGCTTTCCCTATTGCCAGATTACTACGATGCAAAATACAACATGTCTCATGCAGAGGAAGGCGCCATCTTTAATCCTCGTATCACAGACCGGGAGATTGAGCATTCGGAACAGTTTGGCATCGTATGGAAAGCGGCAGAAAAAAAGCGTGAGGACAGCGGCAGCTTGCAGCCTGCCGGAAACCTATGACTGACATGGGCAGGGCTTGGGAATACAGACCTTTATTGAAAGGCGAAAAAATCCGAATTGCCTTTCTGTTTCAGATTGCTTCTTTTTGGCCTTCTTGGGAGAGCTTATTCCGGGAATGTGAGCGGGATGAGCGATTTGATGTGCGGTTATATTTGGTTCAGGATGGTGTGGATGTTACAAACCACACCCAATCCGCAGAAGCATTTCTCAAAGCGGAGCAAATTACCTATTATACATTTGCGGATTTGGACTTTCAAGTGTTCTCTCCCCATATTGCCATTGTACAAACGCCATATGAATATCTTCACCGAAGGCCTCACTTGTATAGCCTTCAGTTGAAGCAGTCAGGTATTCGGGTGGTTTATATTCCCTATGGCATCGAACTTGCCGATACTGCGGCGGCTAGGCATGATCATTTCCGGGAGCCGGTTATCCGCAACAGCTGGCGTATTTATACCCTTTCGGATGCATTTGCTATGGAATATCACAAGTATTGTGAAAATGCTGCAGCAGTCCGGGCCTTTGGACTGCCTCGCTTTGATACCCTTTGCCATAGTCCCCGGTATGATTTGTCCAGTGATATAAAAGAGAGAATCGGCAACCGTAAAGTTATCGTTTGGCATGCCCATTTTGCAAAGCGTATATTTGTTGAAGGGTCATATCGGCAGGTTACACCATATATCGATGAATACTTGGCCTTTGCAGATTTGCTGGTAAGCTATCAGCAATATTTCTTTATCTTTTTGCCTCACCCTCGTTTTGGTGATGATGCTGTTGATGTTGAAAGCAACATGAAGTCGGCACTGCTTCTTCGTAAGATAAACTGCTGCCCAAATGCCATGGTTGACAGGGCGGATGATTATCGGCCTGTACTATTTAGCGCAGATGCAATTATTACAGACAGGAGCGCAATAATGGTTGAATCTGCATTGGCAGGCGTCCCTGTACTGTATTTATCAAATCCTGACTTTCAAGAACCCTTGTTTCCACCATTGGTTTCCTTGATTGACAGCTATGATCAGGGGAGCGGATGCAATGATATTGTGAGGTTTCTAAACGGGTTTGAACGGGGTGAGGATGTCAAGAAACCAATGAGGGAGGCTTGCCTGCGCCAAACCATACCATACCTTGATGGAAAATGCGCACAGCGCATTCGGGATGATTTTGCCGCTGGGGTTGAAAGCAATGTTGAAGCACCTACCCAGCCGGAACATCTCCGTATCATTATCTTTGGTACGGGCTTTCTTTATCAAAAAATTATGAGCTTCTTTCGTTTTCCAGCTTACTGCACCATTGTGGCGTTGACCGACAATGACAGCGCCAGATGGCATGGAGAGTGCGACGGCATTTCGATCATTCCGCCAGATTGTATCCAGCAAATGGATTTTGACAAGATCATCATCATGGCTGGGAATGTATTTGAAGAGCAGATATATAAGCAGCTTCGATTTGATCTGGAGATACCTGAAACCAAGATAGCTTATTGCGATTACATTGCCACACTTTGATCAAGAGGCTGAGGGGAGAAATTCTTTTGATTATTCGAGTTTGCGAAATATCTGATTTCATCCGGCGTATGCAAGGGAAGGAGGTTGTCTGCTTTGGTGCAGGCAACTGGCTGTCAATATTAAGTAAAGAGTTCTCATATGGCATTGAACAAACCTATACCTATGTGGTGGATAGCAATCCAGCCCTTTGGGGAGCAGAGAAAACGGTGGGCATGAGAACCATCAAGGTATATCCACCTCAATATTTATATGAGAATGCCGGTCCAAATACTGTGGTATTGGTCACAAACGAAAAGTACACAGAAATCATAGAAATTTTAAACAACGTACCTACACTTGATGCCATTGAATGCTATGCAGCGGTTCTTTTGCAGCGGTATGAGTTTGACCGTATCGCATATTCTGTGCCTCCGGTACCCTCTGGCTGGCGGATGAACAAGGAGATGCAGATACCCAAAGTGATACACTACACATGGTTCAGTGGCGAACCTATACCAAGCAGCTTACAAGCTTGTATGGAGAGCTGGAAGAAGTATTGCCCTGATTATGAGCTGGTGGAGTGGAATTCACAGAATTATGACTTGACAGTGAATGATTATGTGCGCGAAGCGGTCGCATGCAAGCGCTGGGGGTTTGCCGGCGATTATGTGCGACTGGATGTAATGTACCGCTATGGCGGCATATATCTTGATTTGGATGTTGAACTAATCCGGAGCATTGACGAACTGCTATACAACAATGCTTACTGCGGGTATGAGACATATGGAAATATAAACTTGGGGTCTGGGTTTGGTGCGGTAAAAGGGAACAGTATTATTAAAGCGATGCGCGATGCTTATGATGGACTCCATTTTCAAAATGAGGATGGTTCCTTAAACCTGCTACCAAGCCCCTTATATCAATCCAATACGCTAGATGCATATGGCTTAAAGCGCAATGGGGAATTTCAGATGATTGAGGATATGGCCATTTATCCTGTCGAATATTTCTCTCCTAAAAGCTTGTATACAGATCGAATACAAATGGGCGATAACACTTACTCCATACACCACTTCGCCGGCTCTTGGCTTACGGAGGAGGAATGGCAGCCAGTAAGCAGAAAGCGCAAGTTTATGAACAGAGCTTGGGAAAACGAAAAACGGTTGATGCTTGCAAATGAAAGGTGATGCCAGGAGGCGGAATGTGAATAATGCTGCCTATGGATAAGTCTGGTGGGCGGTCAGTATGGTTTGGATGGATGATCACAACCGCCCCACTCTCATCCGGCATCGGCATCAGCATGACGCAAACTGGACTCATTGCATAAATTGGCTCAAGATACGCTTGACAGCCTGTGGAAAGTGATAACAGGAGATATTCATATGTGCGGGGATATACTTGTAAGTATTATCGTTCCTGTCTATAATATGGAGCTTTACCTTAAGCGGTGCGTTGCTTCCCTTTGTACACAGACGCATCAACGGATTGAAATCATCTTGGTGGATGATGGGTCTGTTGATCAAAGCCCTGCATTATGTGACCGGCTGGCGAAGGAAGACTGCCGCATAACGGTCATTCATCAGGAAAACAGGGGCCTGGGAGGTGCACGCAACAGCGGTATTGCTGCGGCACGTGGTGAGTGGCTATGCTTTGTGGACAGTGATGATTATGTAGACGCCGATTATGTAAGAACTTTGCTCACTCTTGCGGTTGAGAATGACTGCCTGATGGCGCAAGGCCGTTATCAGATGATCTTTGATGATACACAGACCGTTGGGCAGCCTGTTCCGGAAACAAAAATAATGGACTGGCGTAGCTTTATGTGCTATATCTGCAACATTCCAGGTTACTCTCCGCTTGGAGTTTGCACAAGTATTTATCATCGATCACTTTTTGAGAGCATCCGGTTCAGCGGTCTTAGATGTTCGGAGGATGTTCCGGTAACGCCGCAACTGGTTATTGCAGCAAGAGAAAAATGTTTTGCGGTATCAAACCAAATTCTTTACTTTTATTTTCAACGGCCTCAAAGCCTGTCACGTGGAAAACGGAATGCGTCTTGGCTGGATATCATACCAGCATTTTATGAACCAATAGCCATTTGGATGGCACAAGGCGAGGATGTACTGGCAGATTATTATTGGTCTATGTATTTTTCTGTACTAATATCGGCAGCGACGGAATGCTTCCGGGATATGCCTGAGCATACGTGTAAGCAGAATGAAATCATCCATGAAGTAAAAAAGAATCTGGACCGGGCAAAAAAGGTTTGCCACCCTGATTTAACCATACCTGTTGGTGCACGGGAGGCGTGGATTTCGTTTTTAGAGCCTGAAAGGCGTTATGTTCTGTACGGATACGGTTATCAAGGTATGAATGTCATACTGCCGTGGCTTTTGTACTTCCATATTCCTGTGCTGGAGATATGGGATCAGCGGGCAAAACCAGGTGATACTGTGGATGGCATACCCTTTTGTAAGGCTCATGCGCAAATGGAGCAGAATGTGACCATATTGATCACGCCTGCCAATGCTCATAACGTGATGAGCATCCAAATGCATCTTCGGAGATTAGGCTACCAGCACTTTGTTCAACGGAATGTGATTGATGCCGCAATCAAATATGCAAAGTATGAGCGGTTTCTACTGTTCCTGCTTGAGGATAATACATGACTAAGCCGCTTGTTTCCTGGCTGATGCCTGTTTACAATGGCGAAAAGCACATACGCCGTGCACTTGATTCCATGCTTAACCAGACGTATCAATGCTTTGAGGTTGTACTAATCATCGAGCATGGATGTACAGACCAAACAGCGTTCATCTGTGCCGAGTATGCCGCAAGGGATGCGCGGATTTTGGTGTATCAAAATGAGAAGAACCTAGGTGTTGCGCGCTCTCTAAACCGGGGCTTGGCGCTTTGCGGGGGCAGTTATATAGCGCGTATGGATGCCGATGATTTCAGCCATGCGGACCGTTTGGAAAAACAGGTTCTGTATATGGAAGCCCACCCTGAGGTGAGTGTTTTAGGGACATGGTGCGAGGTTATTTTCGATAATGGCCAGATGCAGGTGGCTGAGTATCCCACCGATAGCGAAACGATCCGTACAAGTCATTTGTTTGGCGCCACATTGGCACATCCCACGGTGATGCTTCGCAAGGAAGACTTTATCCAAAATCATTGGAGCTATCCCGATGGTGAGGCCGAGGACTATGCATTGTGGGCCAAATTGATATCCCATGCGAAAATTGCATGCCTACCTGATGCTTTGCTTGATTATTACAAGCATGGCAGCAGCGCCACATCTGTACGTTTCCAGGCTGTAAGAGCCGCTTCCGCCGCTATATCCAAAGAGGCTTTGCTCCATGAGCTTGGCATAGATACAACCCTATATTCCGATTCCTATTTTGGATGGCGAGATTTTGATATTCTGCCTTATGATCTTGTGCAATTCCTGTATATGGGATCAAGATTGCTATGCCAGGTCAAGGCTGCCAATGAACGGCTGTGCAAATTTGAAAATCAGGTTTTGATAAATGTATTGGATAAGCAATGGCAACAGACAAAGCGTGTGGCACGGATGGGCATGCTGCATGTACCCTATGACGCTATTGATTACCATGCGCTGCAAAATGCATCAGAACAGATTAAAATGCTGCTGTATCATCGTAAAAGAGCCATAGTTTATGGAACGGGCAGATTCAGCATAGATAATATACCGAAGATAGAGAAAATTGCATCCTTAGAAATCATTGCTTATTGTGATTCTAATGAAAGAAAGCAAGGAAGAATTTTTTTCGGTAAACCTGTTTATGCACCTGAGCAGCTAGGTACATTGAGTTTCGATTACATTTTGATTGCCTCTCCCTTATTTGACAAGGAAATCAGGTTGCGGCTAATAAATGAGTTCCACATGCCGGAGGCCAAGATTCTAAGTATGCCATCGGCCGGAGAGCTTGCATTTCATAAGCGGCGTGATTTCTATGATAAATTGTATGCGCATGCAGATGAAACACCTAAGGCATACTTGTTTTGCGCACCGGATTATGGGAATCTTGGTGACCATGCCATCGCTGAAGCGGAACGAAGGTTTTTTCTGGAGCGGTTTCATATGGAACCAGTTGAGGTTCCTTATGGTTTGTTTGAAGATGTGGCAGAGGTTGTTCGCCGGCACATCAGGCCTACAGATTTGATACTCATAACCGGCGGAGGGTTCTTGGGTTCTTTATGGTTCGCCTTGGAAGCCCAGGCCAGGGAAGTCATCAAAGCGTATCCTTGTAATCCGATTGTCGTTATGCCCCAGACGCTTTATTGGGAGCATGAGACAAAGTGGGCAGATGAACAGGAAAAAACGCGCCGTGTCTATGCAGCTCATTCTCATTTGAGGCTCTGTGCCAGAGATCGTGAAACCTTCCATTTAATGCAGGAGGCATATCCTGGCTGCCAGGTATTGCTTGTGCCAGATATGGTACTGTATGACCAGTGGGATGGCTTCTTTGATGATGCCATGGAGCGGGATGGTGTTTTGTTATGCCTGAAAACAGACAAGGAATCGATTTTGTCTGATGCAGAAAGAGAAGGGCTTTTTGCTGTCGGAAAGAAGCTGTGCGGAACAGCGTATTTCGGAACCACCGATCTTGCGGCATCGGTTGCGCCAAAGGATAGGATTGACCTGCTTTGTGAGAAGCTGAATCAATTCCGGGCAGCAAGACTTGTCATTACCGACAGGTTGCATGGACTTATTTTTGCTGCAATTACAGGTACGCCATGTATTGCTATTAATAACAGCAACCATAAGCTACGGGCCACCTTTCAATGGGTTAAGCATCTGCCTTATGTATGCTTTGTGGAAAACCTGGATCAGGTAGAGGCTGCAGCGGATGTTTTGCTGCACAATGGGCCTGGAAGATATAAAAGCACATTGCTTTTACAAAGCTTTGCCAATCTTGAAAATGAGATTCAAAATCATTTAAACAATCACTAAGCTTTATTCAAAGGATGTTGAAGGACATGATGCTTGCGTGCTTGGGTGAGGCGTTTTATCAGGGCTGTGTACGAAACGGCGCATTTTTGTTTGGTAATTGTGAAGTCGATAAACTTCGGGATAGGAAGATCATCCTATGGGGGACAGGTGATCTGGCTCACCGTTGCGTATCGTTATTGAGGCAGCATCAATTATTACCAGATGCCTTTTGTGACAACAATCCGGCCATGTGGGGACGAAAGTATTTGGGAAAGCAAGTCATATCACCCAAGGAAGCATATCAGATGAACAGAGCATATTTTATACTTTGTGTTCAGGGCTGGAATTTGTGGCTTGTTTCAAGGCAGGTGCTGGCACGTTATGGTTCTGATTTTTCCGTTTTCTTTTTACACGGATTCGGGGATTTCTTCGATGATTCCAGCTTGATGAACATAGTGATGAATTCGATCAACACAATACTGCAAAATGAAGTATGCTATGGGCATAAAACTTACTGGCATGACTTTTTGGAGGAAAGCAATCCGTTGGGTATGGCAGAAGAGCTTTGTCTGACCACCGAGTTTTGGGATACTACGATTCTATGGCTGGTATGTATTCCCGATAGCGGGAAACCCGCATCCATGCTGGATATCGGTCCAGGATGGGGTTTGTATTCAATCATATTAAACAGGCTTTGGCCTGGCTTGAAAACCACTTGGGTCAATTATTCCCAAACCCCAAAAGAGGAAATGGATGTCATTGACCAATTGCATAAGCAGTATGACGTTCGCAGGATCTATGGATTTATTGAGGACCCCAAGTTTCTGGTGCATGATACTTTTGATCTTATCATATTGACAGAGGTTTTAGAGCATTTCTCCTGTAACCCTGTTCCAACATTAAAGAAAATCTCTTCGTGGCTGACACCAGGGGGAGCCCTTGTCATCAGTACGCCAACACCGGCAGGTGATCCAACACGGATATATGATTCCTGGAAGGATATGCCTGTTTATTCGGATGTACCGACTGATTTGTATGCAGTACAGCATCTAGTACCCAGGCGCTTTATTGATCCATCCAAAGGCCATATATATATCTACAACACAGAGGAACTGAAAGAGATCTTTTCGCTATGCAATTTGGAGATCATCCGATATGAAGTGAATGCAAGGCAAAGGCATCAGTTTATGCTGCGGAGAAAAGCATTAGCAATGCATGCAAAAAGCGTCAAGTCCATATATCCGTTGACGATGTGGGAAGGTCCCTTCGGTTTCTTGCCTATAACCGTCCTGGCAACATATTTGACATGCGCTTTTTTGGAAAACTTCGGGATTGGCATTTTGAATACGGTGCCTGCTTTACACTTTATTGCTTTGCCCATACTGAGCAATTCTTGCTCGGTGATATCCCTGATGCATACACCCAGGATTTTTATGATAATGCACAATGGCTGAAGCTTGGGTACCATGGCAATAGCTCAACTCCTTTTATTGAAGAAACCGGATACCAGGAAGGCTATGACATTACGGATCAAGCATTGGCGTGCCTTGGTGCAGGTAGAACCAACATCCTTAGGCTTCATTCATGGGAGGCTTCTCCAGAGCAAAAAGCCTATTTGAAAGAAAAGGGAATCAAAGTATTGCTGTATCCAGATGATGACCGCTATGGTTATGCTCAAAATGATACGTTTGAACAAGGTGGCCTTGTTCACAGGCGTACGAATGTCTGGTATGAGAAAATGGAAATGATCAACGAGGAGTCCCTATTCATCGGCAGGGAATATGTGACGGCCTTTACCCATGAATGGTGCTTTGACCAACAGGCACAAAGGATTGAGACCAGTTTGAAGCTATATGAGGACAACGGCTATACATTTGACTGCTGAGGTGATGATCGATCATGCCGGGTATTTTCCGCTTTATCAATACCAATATTCCAACCAATGGCTGCAATTTAAGGTGTGAGTATTGCTATATTAGGCAGCATGGTGATGAGAGTGTCTTGCAAACCGGAGCAGCCAAGGAGAGGTTTCGCTACTCTGTCACCCATATGCTTAAGGCGTTATCCATTGAGCGTATGGGCGGCGTATGTATGTTTAACATTTCCGGTTCAGGTGAGACGCTTCTTTGTCCTGAAATTGTGGAGATTACAAAAGGACTGCTGGAAAACGGCCACTATGTAGCGCTGATCAACAATTGCACCATAACCCAGCGCATCAATCAAATGGCTGCTTTTCCGGCACAGCACCGTCAGCGCCTTTTTTTTAAGGCATCCTTTCATTTCCGCGAACTCAAACGAAGGAATCTGCTGAATACTTTTGTTGCCAATATCAACACCCTCAGGCAGTCGGGGATTGCCTTCTCCATTGAGATCGTATCTAGCGATTATTTGTTGCCGGACATCGATGAAGTCAAAGCGTTTTGTATTGCGCACTTTGGTGCACTGCCTCATGTGCTGACAGGGCGGGATGAGCAGGCGGTTGGTCAGTTCCCGAGAATCGCCACCAAGCTGAGCCCAGAAGCGTATCATAAGCTTTGGTCATCCTTTGATTCGGATCTGTTTGTATACCAGCAAAAGGCATATGACCTTCCGCATCGCGAATTTTGCTATGCCGGCGTTTATACGGGGACACTTGCTTTGGAAACCGGTAACTTCTCTCCTTGCCCCGGTACCAAAAAGGTAACCAACTTTTTTGAGGATATTGATAGCCCCATTCTGTTTGCGCCTATGGGGGAATCATGCCCTTTTCCAAACTGCTATTGCGGCTTTTTTCTGCATGTGCTTGCGGGAGTCAGCAGGGAGTATGATCCAGGCGTATACTTTAGCAATTTTCGTGACCGTATTTGCAACGACGGCAGCCATTGGCTGTCGCCTACAATCCGTGAAGCTTTCAGCCACCGATGCTCGGAGTATCATATGAAATACTCGAAAGACAAAGCTGAGTTTTTTCGACTGCTCATGCAAAAATCTTACCAAGGCACATGCCCATCGCCGGATGAATTGGATGAGCTGGGTCGCATTGCCGGTACAACCCTGCGCAGCCGGGGATATGAGCAGATTGCTATATATGGTATGGGGGAAATGGGGAGATGGCTCTTAGCTGTATTGAAAGCGGCAGGCATACATGTGGTCTATGCCATTGATCGGCGGTCAATTGAGATCACCTCAGAAATCCCTGTCTATTCTCCGGAGGAACCCATACCTCCAACTGATGCGATCATTGTATCCGTATATTATGAGTTTACCCAAATCGCTCCTATCTTGCGAAAGAAAACGCAGGCAGATATTCTATCGGTAGTGGAGGTTGCTGGTTAGATTTTTCTTTCTATCTGACATCGGATGCTGCAATCCAAATGCCTATCAATAAAAACGGAGACGGCGGGCAAAGTTGCCCGCCGTCTTTATATTAAGGTAGAGAAGTATAGATTTATGGGTCAAGTATCAGAGTGTGTATCCCAACTCGCACATGGCATTGCGTACGCCTTCACCATCCAGCGATGAATGGTCCTGCTGTTCACCAAGGGTTGAGATGGCCAGGCCCACCGCCTCCCCAGTGGCACATGCCGTGTTCGTCATGCGATAAGAGGCATGGGCAAAGAAGTCACCGGAAAGGCACCTACCAGCCATAAACAGGTTCCCGATATCCCGTGAAACAAGGGACCGCATGGGAATCTGGTAGGGCAGTGTCTTTTTATTACTAATGCCATCTTCCACATGACCGGATGGGGAAAGTTCGTGGACATCAATAAAGTAATGCACTGGCACAACACCGTCTGCAAAGGTCTTGCCCACCAAGCAATCATCACCCGTGATCCGATAGAGGCCCTCAATACGCCGGTTGTCACGCAACCCGATCTGCTCTGCGGTGGCAGCCAAAGTGAGGTTTTCCCAGCCTGGCAGGGTGCGCAGGGCTTCAACGGCCCGGTTGATTTCGTCACGGGCGGCAATGGTGGCCTCGGTAATGGTTCGGGGTTGCTCAATATCCACGCCATACTGCTGGTTAATGGCCATTTTCCAGGTCTGTGAGGTGGGAGATATTTGAAAAAGCAGGGGAGATGGATAGGTACATTCAATGCCCACAGAACGCAAAAGGTTACGGAAGGTGCGCTTTCTTTCCCGATTATGAATGTCACTATGCCAACTGTCAGGAACACCGGTGACAAGGGCTTCCAGGCTTGCCGGCTGCCTCTTTGAACTATTGGGATAGCCAGCCTCATAGTTGCATCCAGCCAATGCGGAAAGACTGCCGTGGCCGGTTGCATCTACAAACCAGCGGGCCCTGTAAGCACAAGTGTCAAAGCCGTCGGCCAGAATTGCTTGTATTCTGCCTTGCTCAGTCTGAACGGCGGTTACGCGTGTAAATAATGAAACATCCACCTTGGCTTTCACAAGCATCTGCTCCAATAAATGCTTCATGCATTCAACATCGTATACATAGCTTTCGCCATCAGCCCATTTCGCTTTGCCTTTTGCCATCAGCTGATCCATGATCTCCAGGGGGATTCCGCCTTTGCCTGGCATATCTAGCGCAATGCTCATCATGCCGCTAGTCCAATAGCCACCAACGCAACCTGCATAGTCCAGAAGCAGCACCCGTAGTCCCAAGCGTGCAGCACGTAAGGAGGCGCCTATGCCTGCTGGTCCCGCTCCGCATACAATCACATCATAATCTCCGCCATCTAATGCGCGGCGAATAAATTCCATACTCGCTCCACCGCCTTCAATTTACCGGTCGGCCGGTTTTTCATTTCTGTATTGCTGGGGTGTCAAATGCGTCATGAGTTTGAAAACAGTAGAAAAATACCCGGCATCTTCAAAGCCGCACTGCTGTGAAATGGCGCTGATCAATTCGTCTGAATTCCTTAGCAGCACTTTTGCCCTTTCTACCCGTATTTCATTTTTGAACTGCACGAAGCTTTTGCCCGTTTCCTTTTTGAACAACTCTGATAGATAAGTCTTATTCATAAAAAAATGATCTGCAACATCCTCCAGGGTAAGCCGCTGCTGATATTGCTGTCGCATGTATTGCATGATGTCGTCAATAGCTCCGTGACCTATTGCTTCGGGAACGCTTTTGTTCGTCAGCAGGTCCCGTACTTTCAGCAGCATGCGCAACCCTTCGCCTGCATCTACGGGTTTTAGCATATAATGGCAGACACCGTTGTTTAAGGCGCGTTGAGCATACCCAAAGTCAGAATGTCCGCTGATGATAACAAACAGGGAGGATATCCCCTTCCTGCGGCATTCTTCCACCAAATCCAACCCGCTGATTTCTCCCATGCGGATATCGGTGATGACAAGATCGGGAGGGGAGGCAGTAATGGCTTGCAGTGCGTCGTGAGCATTTAAATATTCCCCTGCCAGGCGAAAGCCTGCTTTGGCAAAGGCGATATTGCTTCGCATGTCTGTCAGCGCCCATTTATCATCATCGACGATGATACACGTATACTCTTCCACAATCTCATCTCCTAAATGACAGGCAAGTGCGGATTGCCGGATAATGCAATCCGCACCTGCACCATAGCTTGCCTTATTGGATGGCGTTCAGGTCATCCACAACGGGCTGCCAGATTTGACGATAGTTTTCAATGAACTTGCTCCATTCAGTGGCGATGTCACTTGTGGTGATATTTTCATCCACAACAATGCGCACCACTTCATCCAGAATGTTCACCGAGTAATCCGCCTTGGCCTGGGTGCCCAGGAAGCTTACGTTGTAGTCCAGCTTAATGAAGCCATGTTCAGCAGCAGAGGCGGCACGAGCTGCATAGGCTGCATTCACAGCCTGCTGCACCACTTGATTCTCTGCGGGGTTGACCAGTGAGAACTCATCGGGGCACAATGCCATAAAGCGCCAGAACCAGCAGGAGGGATACTTTTCACGAACATTGGCATAGGTGGAATCCATTAAAATGGTGTAGCCGCCCTCAGCGTTTTTCTCCCAGTCGGTACCTTCCAAGCCCATGTTGATAATCAGTTCCGCTTCCTGGGTAAACAGATAATCGATCATGGAAAGAATGCGCTCGAATGTGGCATCGTCCAGGGTGGGGGAGAATATGGAGGCCAACCAGTAGTTGCTGGCTTCAGCACCGCGCCATACGCCCTGATCATCGGTTACAACAACGCTCTTGATATTCTTTTCAGCGTCCGTGATCCCGGCAGCTTCACCGTTTTTCAAAATGGACGTGTAGTTGGAAATGGTGCCGTTGGTGAATACGCCGGCTGACATGCCGGAACAGAACAGGTTCTGTGCTGCATCCCTTGTGGCCAGATAGAAATCAGGATCCAGCAGCTTCTGGCTATACAGGTCTTTGATATAGGCGATGCCATCCACCGTGGTTGGCAGGGTAGGTCCCCAGATATATTGGCCATCCACTTGCGCAAATGTATCGTAATGGCCGTTGTACATCTGCATTAAAAGGGAGGTCAAGTGAGAGGTGCTGCCGCAAAGGCCGATGGTGTTGGCGTTGCCAGCCATATCTTTTTCTACAGCGGCTTTTACATATTCCATCACCTGGGAGATGGTAACAGTGTCACCCCATGGCTCAAAGCCCAATTCTGCAAGCCAATCAGCCCTGTAATAGAGCATCATGTGCCATAAGGCAGTATCACCTTGTGCAAAATTATAGTAGATCGTTTTGGGAATGGCATACGCTTCGCCGTTGACATAAAGCTTTTCCAGAATGCCGCTGGCCTTCATGGCACCATACAGGTTGGGATATGCTTCTTCCCAACCTTGTGGCAGGGGTTTGAGCAAGCCTTGATCAACGTAGGAAAGGTAGGTGGCATAGTTAAAATCCCATACCATCCAATCATACATTGTACCTGCGGGGATCATAATGTTATTCGTTTCGTTCAGACTGGCAGGAGAGACGCCAATCATTTCAATATCCACATTAAATTTTTCGGTGAAGTATTCATACACAGCATCTTTATCAGCCTGTGCGCTTTGGTAGTAAGTAGCGCTAAAAGAAATACGGTCCTTGGGTGCTTCCGCCATCGCCTGGGAGAAAGTTAGTGCCATCATGCAGGTGAGAACCAGAGCGATCATCCGTTTCATCCGTACATCCTCCTCATGTTCTTTGTTTGGATTCCAGAAATAATACCAGAGGTCCTCCTTTCTATGGAAATTATCTTCGTTGGCTATATGCCAACTGGATTACATCTTTACAGCTCCAACCAGCATACCCTTGGCAAAATGCTTCTGAAGGAAGGGGTATACAAGCATAATCGGCAGCATGGCCACTACCACGGATGCCATTTTAATGCCCTGGGAGAAGGCGACGTTGTCATAGGCAGCGGCCACAGAACCTGAGGCAGCGTCCTGAGAACTGGATACAATAGAACGCAGCATAATCTGAAGTGTCTTGGCATCGGGTTTTGTCAGCAAAAGCATGGACCAGAACCATTCATTCCAGTAATCCACTGCGTAGAACAAAGAGAATGTTGCGATGACGGGTGCCAAAAGGGGGATTAGTACCCTTGCGAAAATGAAGATCTCACCGGCACCATCAATTCTGGCTGCCTCAGAAAGCTCATCCGGAAGTTGGTCGATACCATTTTTGATGATGATGATGTTAAATGGTGTTACGCCACATAGAAGGATAATGCCCCAGGGGTTATTAAGCAGGTCTAGATTCTTCATCATCAGATACGTGGGCAGCAGGCCTCCGGAAAAATACATGGGAATCAGCACAAGGATGAACATCAGTTTCTTTCCGGGATAGTCTTTATAGGACAGACCGTAAGCCGTCATGAGGGATACCAGCATGGATAATACCACACCTATAACGGTAATCAGGATGGTGTTGCCATAACCGGTCAATAGCGAAGCATTTTCGAATACGTACCGGTAACTGTCCAGGGTGAATTCGTGGGGGAAAAACTGAACTGGGGATCGGGCGTAGGATGAACTGGTGGTGAAGGACGTGACAAATGCTGTATAAAATGGCAGTACTATGATAATGAGCAGTATGGTAAGCACGATAAAACTGATAATGTCCAGAGCTTCCAATTTCTTTCTTTTCATTGTGCTACTCCTTTTCTGCACCGAACAATCCCATGCCAAACAGTTTTTTACATCCTACATTGGCAACGATCAAAAGCAACGCATTGATCACTGATTTGAACATGCCAACCGCTGTAGAAAACCCGTAGTTTGGTGTTGACTGAAAGGTGATATCGTAGACATAGGTATCAATAATATCGGCAACGCTCTTTACAACGGAGTTGCGCATATTGAATATCTGGTCAAAACCTGCGTTCATGGACTTGCCGATTTTCATAATCAGCATGATAATAATGGTGGACTTAATGCAAGGCAGCGTCACGTGCCAAATTCGTCTCAGGCGACCAGCCCCGTCAATGGCGGCGGCCTCGTACAACTCCGGGCCGATGCCCGAGATCGAAGCAATATAAATGATGGCTGACCAGCCGATGGTTTTCCAAACGGAAGTTCCGTACAATAGTGTCCTGAAATAGTCGGGTGTTGATAAAAAGTTTATTTTGCTAAATCCAAGGCTATTCAATATGTAATTGACAGCGCCAGTGCTGCTCAAAAAGTCCTGCAAAATGATGGATACAATGACCCAAGACAGAAAATGGGGAAATGTAAATACGGTTTGATAAAGGCGTTTTGTCCGGTTGCCGCGCATTTCGTTAAGCAGCAGCGCCAGAATGATTGGTGCCGGAAATTCAAATAAAATGCGGCCAAAGCTGATAGTCAGTGTATTTACGATAGAATCCAATGCCAAGGGTGTGATAAAGATCCGTTTAAAATTTTCCAGCCCGACCCAAGGGCTTGAAAATATACCGAGCCGGGCATTGTACTTTTTAAATGATAAAATCAATCCTGCCATAGGTGTATAGGAAAACATGGCGAAAATTATCAAGCCAGGCAGCAGAAAGAAATAGGCGTGACGCTTTTTCCAAATCCGTTGTGCCAGCCCGTTTCGCCGCGGACCTATGGTTGCGCTGTATGCATACTGTGCCTTCATATGCCAACTCCCTCGTTTCTTTTCTACATCATAGCATGGCGCATTGCCTATCTATAATGGATTTCTTCGGCTTCTATTCTGAAATATTCGGGTGATATGGGAGGTTATAGACCAATGCATCCATCTTTGATATAGTGGATGCAATATGTAGGAGGAGTATGATGTGAGGATTCAACGGGAAGCAGCATTTAAAAATTGGTCGCTTAAAAAGATGCTATTTGTCTTTTTGGTAGCATCCATTTTGTTGACTGCTATCGCCGTCGTATCAACCGAATGGATGGCTGTCAAGCAACTTGAACTGGCATCCTCGCAAAGTGCCAAGCAGTATGCCAGGGACGAGTTGTCTGTTATGGATAAATCTTTATCCAACATGCGAAGTGCGCTATATGTACTGGCAAACAAGACAGAGATTAAAACCTACCTGCTCGGGGATAGTGCCTATAAGTTTTCCAATGCAGAAATGGTTGTATCAACCTTGAACGATATTCTGCGTTACATTCCGCAAATGGCCAATATATGTGTTGTTACAAGCCAGGGCCAGATTACCGAATCACAGTTGGGCAGGGGGCTGTCTATTGACAATTATGTGGCCCGGCGCAGCGTGATTCATTCCTTGAAGGAATTTCCTCCATCGGGATTTGTCAGCCTGCCGCTGACACCGGCAGAGAATGGCAGTTTCGCATTGGCGATGGCTGTGCCTGTGGTAGGGGTGGAAGGATTTTGCGTATCCTTTTCATCAATTCCTGATCTTCTTTCCAACCTAGGCTTCTCGAAGCATCCATTTGTTATTTCCAGTGGCGATACCATCATTGCATCCAATGGGCTAGATGGCGTTTCGGCCAAGACCGTTATGAATTCTGCTGGCAGTGCTATGGATATCGGTGGTGCATCGTATCGGTTGGAGGCCATTTGCCTTAAGACATTGGATTGGGATATCACCATGGCGTATCCGCAGACGGAGCTAATTCGTTCATCGAATAAATTCGTAGGCTGGGGTAGCATTTATTTGGGAATATTTATTATCAGTGAATGCATTCTTGCGCTGCTGATCTATGCAGGTATACTTCAGCCCATCGGTAATGTCCATGCCCAAACCATGGCCATTCGTATTGAAAACGGGCAAATCATCAACCCTGTCCAGGGAAAAAATGAATTGCGGTCGCTGGCCCAGGGCATCAACGCTATGATTGAACAGACGAATCAAATGGGGCAGGAAATGAGCCGTACAAAGCTGAGCCTTGTACAAACGGAATTGGAACATCTGCGCGCCAGGAACATGTTTTTACAAGCGCAGATCAATCCCCATTTCTTATATAACATGCTGGAATGCATTTGCGGTATGTCTACGGAGGAAAATGCGCCGCGGACAAGAGAAATGGCAATGCTTCTTGCACAGCTGTACCGGTACTGTGTAGATAAAAATGAGGGAACGCTGGAGGATGAGCTGGAATGCGTCAGAATCTATAATCAAATCATCAATCTTCGCTACGATGAAGCATATGAAATTGCATTTGCCATTCCTGAAGATCTTCTGGTGCTGCATGTCCCAAGGATGATACTGGAACCAGTGGTGGAAAATGCAATACAGCATGGCTTTGTGAGGGGGCACAAGAAGCGGGGAGCAGTGCATATCAGTGCAGAATTTTCAAATAACCTTCTGATCATTCAGATCACAGATAACGGCTGTGGAATGGAGCAGGACCGGATTGATAGCCTCAACCAATGCATGGAGAAACTGGATTTGTCGGAAACAGAGCATGCTAGTATTGGCTTTTTCAATGTCAACAGCCGTATTAAGCTTCGTTATGGTGAAAACAGCGGGCTGAGGCTGGAAAATCGTCCAAACGGTGGCCTATGCGTGTTCATCAGCATATATTACTGATGGCATGAGGATAGGAGTATAGCGTCATAGCTGCAACTGAGGAGTTACATCCAAAATGCTACAAAACCCGGGCGTCGCCCGGGTTTTGACTACACAGAGGTTTATACCGGATTTTGATGTGTGTTTGGCTGGGTTACATCAGGCTGACAGCATACTATTGGATTTATGACAATACCTCAAGTGCATTGATCATCCTGTCAGACAACAGTTTGGCAGCTTCAGCGCTTTGGGCAGTAGTAAAAATGTATACTTTCAGCTTGGATTCAGTTCCGCTGGGGCGTATCATCAGCTTGCAATTATTCTCCAAATTCAGCTCCAGTGCATCTGCTCTGGGAAGACCAGAGGATGCTGATTCATAGTCCAATGTACTGATTACCTTGAGATCGGCAATGATATCCGGTGGATTTGACCGTAGGCCCTGCATGATCTTTCCCATCTTTTCCATGCCGGCTGCCCCCTTGAACTCAATGCTGTGCAGGGCATTGTAATGATAGCCGAATTCATTATACAAAGCCTGCATGGCTTGAAACAAGGATATCCCCTGCTTCTTGTACCAGCGTGCCATCTGGCATATCAGCATGGCAGCATTGACGCCATCCTTATCTCTTACATGCGTTCCCGACAAGTAGCCGCAGCTCTCTTCAAATCCAAAAAGGTAACGCTGCTGTTCATGCTCCTTTTCTAAAAAACCGATTTGCTCACCGATAAACTTAAAGCCCGTCAATGTGCGTCTTAGCTCCACACCGTATTTTTGAGCTATTGGCGTAGCCATGGTGCTGGAGACGATGGTGGTGACAGCCACGGGGTTTACGGGCATGGTGCCTTGCTCTGTTCTTGCTTTGCATATATAATCCATCAATAATAAACCGACTTCATTTCCAGTAAGGAGAGCATACCCTGTATTTGTTTGAACGGCGATGCCAACCCGGTCGCAATCAGGATCAGTTGCAAGCAATAAATCAGGCTGATATTTTTCACAATCCCTTAGGGAAAGAGATAAGGCTTCTGGTATTTCTGGATTCGGATATGGACAGGTTGGAAAGTGCCCATCCGGTTGTTCTTGCTCGGCTACCACATGGATGTTGTCAACATGTATTTCACTCAGTATCCGTGTTACACATTCCAGGCCTGCTCCATTTAATGGGGTATATACAACGCTGAGAGGCACATCTATACAGTTGGTTACAGATAAGTCCTTCACAGCAGCAATGTAT
>JAEYQQ010000023.1 GCA_023409955.1 Bacillota bacterium
GCGCATCAAAAATGATGTCGACATTTTTGAAAACAACTGGCATACATATCAGCGGTATAAAAAGAAAGCAGGCCCCCACATGTACGCATATGGGCTGCAAATTAAGATACAATCCTTCTACTGCCAGTTGGGACTGCCCCTGCCACGGCTCGCGCTTTGACAGCATCGGCCGCATCTTAAACGGTCCAGCCGTACACCAAGCTGCTATCACAAATAAAAACAGGCTAGGACAGAGTAAATGATGATTCCACATATTGTTTTATTATTCTAGTTAATTACATTATATCCTAATATGGTATTTTTCCAAAAATTATTTTACATTTTGCAATAATATGTCGAAATGTTCCCACAATTTAAAAAAGAGGGATTTTTTTGAAACTATTCCTTGCATAAAGAACATCGATAGTCTATAATGAAATAAGGAAAATTGGATGAATCTTTCCATGTTTGCCTTACAAAAGGACCTTTATTTACATAGGAGGCTGTCTAATGGCAATAGATGCTTTTTCTGATTCCGTCAAATCCCAAGAGGATATGTACAGACAGCTTCTGATGCGCTTAACTGGTGTCTTCGCAGCAAATGTTCATCTGTCTCCTGACGGCTCTATCACAGAGATTCATATTCTGGGCAGCAGCATGCGTCATCCCAAACAGATCATGCGGGATGTTCAGTCTGCTTTGGCATCTGCATTTGGTGTTACCGTTGATCATCGCATCATCAGCATTGCCCAATTAAGGCAAGACCCGGTGCAAGCCGAAGAGCATATCGTTTCAACGCCCGCAGGTGAAGTGCGCCTTCGCATGCATGAGTTTTCCCAGAACGTTGTAGGCACACAATACAATGTCAAAATTTCCTTGATCAAAGATGATATTGAGTATACAGGCCGCTGCTCTTGCCGCAACACCCCCATACAGCGGCCCCGTGCCATATCCACTGCCGTTTTGCAGGCAGTGCACAGCTTTCTGGGTGTAGAAGACGTATTTCTTCTCCTGTCTGTTCAGTTCACACAGCTTTCCAATATCAAAGTGGTTATGGTGGCGATTGAATGCATGAATATGCAAGCTGCCCCCGTACTCATTGGTGCGGCCGAGTGTGCGCCGGATGAAGGCCAGGCCATTGTCCGTGCTACCCTATCGGCTCTGAACCGCAAACTGGCCTTGATGGCCAACACCCCTAGTTGAAAGCAGGTCCGACCACGCTTTTACGCGCTACATCTAAGCGAAGTGAATATAGCCTGCCCTATTAGCGAATGGCAGAGCCCTTTTTAAGGAGGCTATATCCGTGAAGAAGGCCAAGATCGTTGTCGCGTTGATTTCCCTGGTGTCCTTGGTTTTGTCCAGTGGAGCATACGTAACCTGGAGGTAATGCTAAGGGCGTGGCGGACCTGTTTTCATAAATCGTGGTTCTCCTCCATTCTTTTATGAGTGAGGTGATCCTTCTGTCAAAGAAAGCCAAGTTCTATACATCAACTGTTATAGTTATCGGATTTTTACTGGCAGTTTGGGCCTTTTATACATATATCGGCACGTTGGATTCCAAGAACCTAAGTATTGAAATACAGCAAATGGCTTGCCTCATTATACTTTGTGTTTTGTGCAGGTCAATGCCTATCTATTTTGGTGATGGTCAGCAAGCACTTGATGTATCAGTAGTCAGCATACTTGCAGCTGTTATCACAAAAGGGCCATATGCCGCCATGTGTGTGTATTTGGTGAGCAGTTTGTTTACCATTGATTATGATAAGGAATCAAAAAAATACCACCATTTATACAACACAACCTTTTATAAGTCGGCCTTCAACAACAGCAACCTAATGATATCCATATTGCTGCCTGGCTTCCTATTTACAATTGCCGGCGGCACGCCTGGTGAGGCTATCCTTCCTGGTGTGATATGGCCAGCTTTGCTGTTTACAGCAAGCTCCTTTTTGATCAATTATACGCTCTTGCTGGTTGTTTTCGTTCTTGATCGTCAAATCAGCGTTGACGATGTGGCTGGTATGGTCAGAAATTTATTACCCAATGTACTTTTTGTCATGCCTCTGGGCCTATTGATCGCTCTTCTATTTATGATGTCCAATGGTCATTGGCTGGCAATACTGATGCTCTTTCCCCTACTTCTGGCCCGCTATGCCTGGTCGTTGTACTTGGATTCCCAGGTACAGCACATGAAGCTGATACATGCGTTCGTATCGGCTATGGAAGCAAAGGATACGTATACAGAAGGCCACTCTCGCCGTGTAGAAATGATCGCCGGTCAGATTGCGAATGTACTAAAACTGCCTAGGGAAAAGATGAAGGAGATTCAAGTCGCAGCCTTGCTTCACGACATTGGTAAAATCGGTATAGAAGACATCATCCTAAACAAGCCTGCACGGCTGAATGAACAGGAGCGGCAGCGCATTGAAGAGCACCCAGCCATAGGCGTTAACATTGTAGAGAAGGTCGGCCTTTCTGAAGAAGTCAAGGAAATGATTCGTCACCATCATGAGCGGTATGACGGAAACGGATATCCAGATAAGCTAGATCATACTGCCGTATCATTTGAAGCTTATATTTTAGGCGTTGCAGATGCTTTTGATGCCATGACCAGCGACAGACCTTACCGCTGCGGCATGTCGGAAGAAAAGGCCATGTCCATATTGCTGGAAGAGAGCGGAAAGCAGTTTCACCCTGCCGTGGTGCAGACGCTTCAAAAAATTCTTCAGGAACAGAAGGAGCATCCGCCCGAACCATGATACTTGCATACTTCGTTTTGCTGACAATCCCGCTGAGTTACATTAGCGGCGGCCGTCTTAAACACATGGCCGAATATCCCATCCGGTGCATTTGGCTAACGCCGCTGGCTTTTATAATTGAGGCTGCGGTTCCTTTTTTGAGAGGCAGGATACCTCTTGATGATTCCCAGTGGATATGGATTGCCGTCTTGCTGGAGTACATTTTGCTTTTCCTATTCTGCTTTATCAATCTGAAAGAAAAACCCGTCCGCTTGATTTTAATCGCTTGTTTCTTGAACTTTTTTGTCATCGCTTGGTACGGATTTCGTATGCCGGTGGCTCCCATCATCCGAGATTTCCCGCAAATGGCTTCTGTTCTTACTCGTATTGAATCTGGAGAGCTGTTTGAATATGTCCTGGTGGATTACGGATCTCCTTTTTTGTTCCTTGGTGATGCCATTCTTCTCCCCTTCATGCATCAGGGGCTTGCAAGCATTGGTGATATATTTCTGGCAGCCGGCGTAGGATGGCTCATTTTCCGGATGATGCGGCCTATACCCAAAAGAAAAGCTACTCGTCAGGCCGCCAGACAAAGAGCATATTAAGGCACGATGCCCCTGCTATTACAGCTGGGGCTTTTATATTGCCAAAATTAGAAAACTCTCATTGAAAATTAATTTCTATCTTTTTGAATTGACTGAAGAAATCAAGTATACTTTAGCACATAGGAGGTGATTGAATGGGATGTCTGTTATGGCCCTTTGCACTAATGGCGGGCATCGTAGGCGGCGCTTTGGGATTGGCTGGAAAGTTCATCGGCTTTATTTTGGGGGCGATAGGCAGCCTATTTTCGTTAATATTTGCTCTGATACTTGGCGCAATAGGCATAGGGCTGTGTATGACCATCATTGGCGCTGTTATTGGTGTTCCCTTGGTGCTTCTTGCTGGCGGCCTTGCTTTTCGATCCATCTTCTGATCGGTAAGAACAATAACTTTAATAATCACCGCCGGGTTAATGATGACCTGGCGGTTCTTCTTTATCTACCATTACTAACATCTGATATCATCTGATTGCAGATGCTTTCAAGTGCAATCAATTGATATCAGATGCGTGCATCTGCATGCAATTGCAGACATTTGCACCGTATCCGTAAACGCATCATATTACCCGAGATAAACAATATGCATCAAATATCCGCTGCAACAACGGCAATTTGATTGATCATTCTATACAGCAAAATGTGTGGATTCACTGATACGCACTCAAATTGGGGGCGCAAAATGACAGAACATGGTATAATGTGCCTTTATGTGGAGGAATACTTCCATGCAGCACACTTCTGTACCATGAAGCAAAAAGGCCATTGCTCCTGCCATAGAGCAGCCTTAAGATAATCCTGGTGTCATGTTTGTACTCAACATATTTCGCCAAGAAATCACTGGAGGTACGTTATGAAAAAGTTACACGCTTTTATCCTCGGCCTTCTGTTGGCATTTACAGGTGTCTTTGGCGCTCAGGCAAACGAGCATATCCCAGACTACATCGGCCTGTACAAAGCTGCACAGGCCCGTAATGACAAGGCT
>JAEYQQ010000059.1 GCA_023409955.1 Bacillota bacterium
GAGTAATGTAATTGCCCATCATCAAGGACATTCTCCAGTCATCATCCTTCACATAAAGTGTGTTTCGTAGACTGGGGGGCATTTGATCGATAAAGCAAAACACGCAATGATTACGGCAGCTCCTGGGCTTGCTGATCAGTGTTTCTTCCATTTGTATGCCCAGGGGTTCAAACTCATCCTTTTGGATGGTGATTGCAACTGCCTTTCCATCTCTTCTTTCAATATCGAGTATAACCAAGCTGTTTGCCGAAAGTGCTTGATAATCAATTTGGTCGATGATGTCTTCACCGTTGATGCGTAATAATTTATCTCCGGGATGGATGCCGCTTCGGTACGCGGCGCTGCCGCGGTGTACGGCTGTTATGATGTGCGGCAAGCCCCATTCCTCCTTTAAATGGATACAAGCATATAAATGCAGGTTACATTATCAAACATTCCATGGAAAATGTCAAGGGAATGCGAGTGTTGTCAGCACCATACAGAAATGCAAGCACTGGCATATCAAGCAGAGTACGGTACCAGAACACATAACTTTCACATTACCTTCATTTTCCCACAACATCCGGCCCCTATACTGCAAACGATGAGAAATAAATTGCTTACAAGGAGGCACTCATGAACAAGTTCGCAAAGACCATAGCCAGAGTACTCATTCCCTGTGTCCTCATCGGTGGATTAGGGTATGGGGGTTACCTGTTTTATGAAAGCAAACAGGCATCTACGGCATCGGCATCTGACAAAACATCATACATGAAAGTGCAGATTGGCACCGGTAATCTAGAAAAAACGGTTACAGGCACAGGCACTTTAAGTATTTCCAAAACAGAGAATGTAAAGGTATCCTATCCAATAACCATCACAAACGTGCATGTTACCACTGGTGAGCAGGTAACGGCAGGGGATCCTCTGGTGGATGTGGATACAGATGCGCTGGGTACAGTCATTGCATCGCTTGAATCTGAGCTTATGGCCAACAATGATTCTATGATTCAAATGGCTCGCTCATACAGTGATGAAT
The DNA here is from genome assembly GCA_023409955.1 of Bacillota bacterium. Taxonomy (GTDB): domain Bacteria; phylum Bacillota; class Clostridia; order Christensenellales; family Aristaeellaceae; genus JAEWAH01. The sequence goes on from JAEYQQ010000059.1 coordinate 1,019, forward strand.
CAAAGCTGACAATTTCTACTGCCGGCCGCATCAAAGCTGTTTATGGAGCAGTGGGTGATCTTGTTCAGGATGTTATGGATCAGCATGGCGCACTGGCGCTTCTTTCCATGGATGGAAAAATGAATGTAACTATTCCCGCTGCAGATATGACATTGGGTCAGACAGTGGAAGTGTATGATGGTATAACAAAATACACAGGCCTTGTGGAGAAAATTGATGAAGGTACTGCAACCATAACCTTCAGCGATGAAAAAACCTTGGATGGTGCAAGTATTCAGGTTGTCAACAACAGCATCATAGTAGGCACTGGAATAGCTCAAATCAATATGCCCTTCAAATATACAACAACGGCTAAGGGGCAAATTTCAAAAGTGTATTATAACCTAAATGGCAAACCAAGCCGGGGTAGTTCACTGTTTTATCTGATCAATGTACCGGTATCCTCTGAGTATGCAGCTTTGGAGAAGAAGCATAATGAAATCATGGCAAAGCTGAAAGAAGCCAAAGGCGTTTTGGCGTCGGGAACCATCGTATCTCCAATTGATGGTATTGCTTCTTCTGTCGCTTCCGCATCTGAAACGGAGCTTCCGGCAGGAACAGTATTGGTGTCATTGTATGCAGGGGATGCCAAGCAAATGGTTGTCAGCGTAGATGAGCTGGATATTATAGGCGTAAAGGTTGGTCAGGAAGTCACCATTGAAATGGATGCCATCACGGATAAAACCTATCAAGCAGAGGTGTCTTACATATCTCAAATCGGCTCCAGTTCTAGTGGGGTAACAACCTACAGTGTGACATTGGATGTGCAAGGTGATGAACAGCTGAAAATAGGCATGAACGGAACAGCCACCATTATCGTTGGCGATGCTGAAGGTGTTGTATTGGTGCCTATCATCGCACTAAACACATCAAGAGGCGGGCAGTATGTGTGGCTGTATAACGATTCAATCGGCTCAGATTCAGATGAACCTGGCGTGAGAACATTTGTCACTACAGGTCTTTCCAATGATTCTTATGCAGAAGTCAAAACAGGCCTTAAAGCAGGAGACTATGTGATGGTGACCCGAACAGCCAGCGCAAGCGAATCCAACAACCAAATGATGGGCGGCATGGAGATTATTCAGATGCCTGGCGGTACAGGCTTCACGCCTCCAACCGGCAATGATGGTAACCAGAACCGCTCCTTCCCTGGCGGTGGAAGTGATGGCGGTGGGAATCGCAGCTTCCCTGGCGGCGGCGGGCAGGGTGGAGACCGGAGAACTGGCAATTAGGAGGGGTAGACATGATACAACTGGAACATATCGTCAAGAAATATAACCTGGGCGGTGAAGATATCTTCGCCTTGGCGGATGTTTCTCTGTCTATTGAAAAAGGTGAGTATGTGGCCATCATCGGCCCCTCTGGAAGCGGTAAATCCACGCTAATGAATATCATAGGTTGCTTGGATTCTGCTGATTCCGGGTCATATACACTCAATGGCAAGCCTATTGAGAAGTACAACCAGCGCCAGCTTGCCAAGCTGCGCAATACACATATTGGCTTTATCTTTCAAGGCTTCAATTTGCTTAACAGGCTGACAGCTTTGGAAAACGTAGAGCTGCCGCTGGTATACCAAAACCTGCGAGCGCAGGAGCGTAAAGACAGGGCAATCACCGCACTCTCGCAAGTGGGGTTGAAAGAGCGTATGAGACACAGGCCCAATCAATTATCCGGCGGACAGCAGCAGCGTGCCGCAATTGCCAGAGCACTGGCAGCCAATCCGGCATTGATCCTAGCGGATGAGCCTACCGGTAATTTGGACAAAAAGACCGGAATTGAGATACTGGAATTATTTAATAAACTCCATGCGGCTGGGAACACCATAGTCATGATAACTCATGATCCAACTGTGGCTGCCAGGGCTCAAAGAGTCATTCATATTGAAGATGGCCATATCTGGGAGGAAGGAGCTATGCATGATATACCAGTCGTTTAGGATGGCGTTGAAGGCTATCGGAGGCAACAAGTTGCGTTCCTTTCTGACGATCCTTGGCGTTGTTATTGGTGTAGTTGCTATTGTGGTTCTGGTAGCCATTGCCCAAGGAGCAAATGCATCTGTCGTCAGCCGTATAGAGAGCATGGGCACCAACATGATTAGTATTAGCATCAGAGCTAGGTGGCGCAATCCGATTTCGCTAGATGATCTTCAAGAACTCTCGACTTTGGAAGGCATTGCCTATGTTGCTCCAGTTGCCAATGTCTCCGGCACAGTTAAAGCTGGTGTGACTACTTATGATGATGCATCCATTATCGGTACAACCCCTGACTATGATAAAATTCGTACCTATACAGTACAAACGGGACGATTTTTGAAGAACCCAGACATCGACAACAGAAGTTTTGTGGCTGTAATCGGTACAGAAGCAGCAATGGAAATGTTCGGAACGGTTCGCGTAGTGGGTGAGACCTTTACTCTAAATGGCTATACGTTTAACGTAGTTGGTGTTCTTGAGGAAATGGGTTCCTCAATTTCAGGTTCGGGTGATAACTTGATACTCATTCCCTTTACATTGGCTGAAAGACTATTTTCTCAGCGCGGCATATCCAGCTTCTATATATCTGCCGCATCCTCACAGGAGGTTACCTCAGCACAGGAAGATGTGACAGCTTACCTGAAAACCATATTCAACACCAGTTCACAGTATAGCGTATATAACCAGACAGAAATGCTCTCCACGCTCAACGAAACCACGGCAACGCTTACCCTTATGCTGGGTGGTATCGCAGCCATTTCGTTGCTGGTGGGTGGTATTGGCATCATGAACATCATGCTTGTATCAGTGTCTGAGCGTACACGTGAGATTGGTATCAGAAAAGCGATTGGTGCTGCCAGGGGTAATATCTTGATGCAATTCCTTATCGAGGCGTTGGTAGTTAGCTTGATGGGAGGATTGTTAGGACTTGGCATTGCAGCAACAGGCTGTTATTTCTTAGGGCCTGTGCTGCAAATGACATTGACGGTATCGCCTTCTGTTTCCATGCTGGCTATTGGCTTTTCAGTATTCATTGGTGTTGTTTTTGGCTTATATCCAGCCAACAAGGCATCCAAGCTTCGCCCAATTGAAGCTTTAAGATATGAAGGATGAGTTTTTCGTAAACCATGTATAATGGTACATACCGCCGTGCATGCTGATTTGGTAAAGAACGGAGGGATCGGCATGCGCGGCGTTCGTACGGATTTGGCAATGGAAAGTGCTGGAAGCTACAGCGGCGATAAAAGCGGAATCCATGTTGAGAACTGGGAGGAAGGCGAGATCTCCCGGACCACCGTGATCATTGAAACTGAGGAAGCAGCGTGTCGCCTGGGAAAGCAACGGGGCATGTTTGTGACCATCTGCAGTGATAATTTGCCCAAATGCGGTGCAGATTTGCGAAAACGCATGGCAGAACTACTCTGTGACGCACTGAATGACATGCTTCCGGAGAACGGTGAAATTCTGGTGATTGGTCTTGGTAACCGCAAAGTTACGGCTGATGCACTTGGTTCTCGGGTGGTGGAATCCACCCTTGTCACACGCCATCTACGCCCGACTCTTCCAGAGGATTTAAAAGGAAGGCTGCGAAGTGTATGTGCTGTAATCCCAGGCGTGCTTGGCATAACTGGTATGGAAACAGCAGAGGTGGTAAAAGGCATCGTTGAGCATGTAAAACCTTCGGCAGTTATTGCTATTGATGCTTTGGCAGCCATGGAAACCACCCGTATCTGCACCACCGTTCAAATAACGGATACCGGTATCAGTCCAGGCAGCGGCGTCGGTAACCACAGGCTTGGGCTGACATCTCAAACCCTAGGCGTACCGGTAATCGCAATCGGTGTGCCTATGGTGGTGTACGCTGCCACCATTGCAAAAGATGCACTCTCCATTTTGCTGCATGATCTTCAGATACCTTCATCTGACCACATGGATGCACTAGATGCCCTGACGGATAAAATCTATGCCCACACTTTAGGTGAATTGGTGGTCACACCAAGAGAAGTGGATGAATTGGTCGGCAATCTGGCGGAAGTATTAGCGCTTGGCATCAACATGGCGCTCCAGCCAAAATTGTCAGGAGATGAGATTCCAATTTTGATGCATTAAGGGGCTTGTCTTTGCATAAGCATGATTATCCTACAACAGATGAGGTGATCATGTATGCGTATACGCTTTATAACCCGCACACAGGCAATCTGCTTGGTGCTTTCCCTGTTTTTGGGCATTTTCATTCTGGGGCTTGGACTGGGGTGGATGTTCTTTGGTCATGCAAATCCATTAGGCTCGGTGGAAGCTTTTGCTCCCATCACCAATGCCTCATTGGAGGATGAAGAAGCAACGCCTCTTCCATCCTACCAACAGAGCATCAGCCAAACACAGGAACCCAAAAACCTGTTCTCCTTTTCTACGGCGTCATCAATTCCTTCCTCGCCAATTCAGACACCTTCCATTTTACCCTCCATTTCTCCTTTTGCTCAAAATGTTACGCCATCACCAGACCCATCAGGTTTCAGCATTCAAGTGATCAAAGGGGCCAAACAATCCGAAGGTATAGGGCAAAAACGTATCCTTATTTATCATACGCATACATATGAGGCTTATGAGCCAACCCCGGAAAACACATATGAGCCAACCCAGCAGTGGAGAACCAAAGATAGCAAATATAACGTGGTAAGAATAGGGGAAGAACTAACCAGTATGCTGACAGCAGCAGGGTTTTATGTTGTTCATGATACAACAGCGTATGAGCCGCCGGTCTTAAACTCATCCTACAACCGATCCTTAAAAATGTTGGAGGAATCTATAAGCCGAGGAGAAAAATACGACTTGTATATCGATCTCCATCGGGATGCCTTTTCTGATAGTTTGGCCAATCACAATACCGTTCAGGTTGGTGACCAGAAAATTGCTAGGCTGATGATGCTCGTAGGCAAAGGTACAGCAGGGTATGAAGTAAGACCAGATTGGGAAAAAAATCTTGTGATAGCCCAGGCGATAACGGATTCGCTTAATCAGCAGATCACAGATTTGTGCCGTTCAGTCAAATTAAAAACAGGGCGTTTCAATCAGCATATTGCTCCAAACAGTATTCTGGTGGAAGTGGGGAACAATAAGAATACGCTGGAAGAAGCTTTGGCAAGTATCCCGTATCTTTCGGATGCAATTGCTGATGCTTTGGCTGTAACACATCAGCAGTAGGGCTTGTATCCTCGAATGAATAGGTCTATAATGTCGGGGACGAAGCAATGGAGGGTTAGCCATGTTTTTGTCCCAGAACCCGGTTGGCGTATTTGATAGCGGCGTGGGCGGAATCAGCGTACTTCGCACCGCCCGTATTCTATTACCTGGTGAAGATTTTATATATTATGGGGATACCGCTCACGCTCCATATGGCACCAAGCCAACAGATGAAGTAAAGGGTTATGTACTGAAAGTAGCACAGCATTTGATGAATAAGGGCGCTAAGGCAATTCTTATTGCTTGCAATACTGCAACTAGCGTAGCCGCCGAAGCACTTCGTTCAACAGTAAATATACCTGTTATCGGTATGGAGCCTGCATTAAAACCGGCAGCTCTTTTACGCCATGGCGGCAAGATATTGGTTATGGCAACGCCTGTCACCCTTCGCTTGCCAAAATTTCAACGATTGATGGAACAGTACGGAGAAGGGGCAATTCCTGTACCATGCCCAGGCTTGATGGAATTTGTGGAACGCGGTGAATGGGCGGGCGAAGGCCTACGTGCACATCTGAAAGGGCTTTTAGCTCCTTTTAATAATGAATCTGTGGATGCAGTGGTGTTGGGCTGCACCCACTATGTATTTTTGCGTCAGATGATACAAAGCATGTTTCCTCCCAAAACGGCAGTACTGGACGGAAACATCGGAACAGTCAGACAGCTAAAACATCGTATGGAGGATGCTGGGATTTTGCGTCAGCGGGATACCGGTGGCAGTGTTTTGCTTGAGACATCGGGAGATCCCAATGAAATGGTACCAAGAATGAACATGCTTCTGAACTTTCCTTTGGATCAGTATGATGTTCCAAGCGGAGGACGTGGATAAAGAACCCAATAGTATACGAAAGGATCTTGCTGATCATGGAATGCCGCTCGTTTGATGATGCTGAGGAATTTCGGGTTTGGCTAAGCAATAATTGCACAATCAGCAAAGGCCAGTGGCTTTTGTTTGGCAAGGTAGGCGGTCCCATAACCATAGGTCCCAATGAAGCACTTGAAGAAGCCCCATGCTTTGGATGGATCGACAGTCAGATCAAAAGCCTGGATTCGTATACCTATATCAAATATTTTTCACCAAGGCGCAAGGGCAGCGAATGGTCAAACAAGAACTTCACTATGGTTGAAGAACTGGAAAAAAGCGGCTGAATGACGGAGCATGGCCGGCAAAGAATTGCTGAAGCAAAGCAAAATGGCACTTTCAAGCCAAAGGACAGGCTATCGATAACGCAAAAAATGATCGATGTCCTCACTAGCCGCCTTTGCGGGATAGAGCCAGCCTTAAGCAATTTCATTTCCATGTCCCCATCTGTAAAG
>JAEYQQ010000071.1 GCA_023409955.1 Bacillota bacterium
TAACAGGATACCTGATGTGGATGTTCACATCTTGGGTTCTGATGGCAGGCGAATTGGTAGATATGCAATTGGGTTTGAGCATGGGCCGGATATTCGATCCTAACAGCAACACCTCCATGTCACTTTCCGGTACTGCGTTCAACACAATGCTGACGCTGATCTTCTTTGTTTCCAACGGTCATCTGACGCTGATTAGAATACTGGCAAATTCATGCCATATATTCACGCCGGGTACGGAGTTTCTCAATGCGCAGGCTGGAAGTTATTTGGCACTGATGCTGGGTGAAATGATTGTTCTGGCGCTGAAGCTAGCAATGCCTGTGGTGGCGACAGAATTGTTAAGCGAGGCTGGTATGGGGGTGCTGATGAAAATTGTTCCCCAGGTCAATGTTTTTGCGGTGAGCTTGCAGGTAAAGATTGCCGTTGGTCTGATCGTCATCATCGTAGCGCTTCCGGCCATGTCCAGATTGATGGATTCAACGCTCGTGCAAATGTATGACACGATACAGAATTCCTTGGCTGCCATACTATCTAGTACATAAATCAGTAGGGTGAAAGAGAGGTGAGTACATGGCAAGCGATAGCAGTCGCACGGAAAAAGCGACACCGCGAAAACGATCGGATGAGCGGAAAAAAGGTAACATATTCATGAGTAAAGATGCCATTAGTGCTCTTTCTCTTCTTACGATGATCGCATTGCTTAGAATAGCGGGCCTGCCGTTAATCAGCGGTCTAAGAGATCAGCTGGTCGAAAGCCTTGGTTCGATGGCATCAATTGAACGATTAAGTGTACGGGAAGCTTCTGCTATCATGAGCAGTGTCGGAGTCAACATGATCATGATTATATTGCCCGTCAGTGGCATGGCAATAGCATCCGGTGTACTGTTTACCGGCATACAAACACGATTCCGCTTTACTGCCAGCTTACTTAAACCTCAGCTTTCAAGGCTCAATCCTATATCCGGCCTGAAAAACATGTTTTCAGCCAAAGCACTGGTAGAACTAGCAAAATCCATACTAAAAATATTTATCATCGGTTCTGTTTTGTACAGCGAGATTACAGCCCGGGTAATACAGATTCGCAACATGCCCCTTCTCAGCTTGGATAGCGGAATTAGTTGGACAGGAGAAGCGATATTCTCCATATCTATGAAGATACTCATGTTCATGGTGGCATTTTCTGCAGCTGATTACTTTTATCAGTGGTGGACGTATGAGCGCAAATTGCGCATGACAAAGGAAGAAGTGAAGGAGGAGCACAAGCGTTCTGAGGGAAACCCTCAGACCAAAGGCCGGATCAGGGAAATACAGCGCAAGATGTCTGTAATGCGCATGATGCAGCAAGTCCCAAAGGCTGATGTTGTGATCCGAAACCCCACACACTTTGCCGTGGCGTTGAAATATGATCCCAAGAAGAATAAAGCCCCAGTGGTTCTTGCCAAAGGTGCGGATCACGTCGCACTGACCATTGTCAGAATCGCCAAGGAGAATAATGTATATATCACCGAAAACAAGCCACTTGCCAGAGGATTGTATGAGGCTGTGGAAATAGGAATGCAGATTCCGTTTGAGTTCTATAAGCCTGTAGCTGATATCATTGCCTTTATCTATAAGCTCAAAAAGAGGGCAACCGGATGAAAAAACTATTTGACAACATACTGACACTATTTGTGGTAGGCATTATTTTTCTGCTCATCATCCCTTTGGGGACTGGTGTGCTTGATGTTATGCTGATTATTAATATCGCATTGTCGCTGACGATACTGCTGATATCAATGTATATTAAGGAACCACTGGAATTTTCAGTGTTTCCGTCTGTGCTTTTGGTAACAACACTGCTGCGTGTGTCCCTTAACGTGAACTCTACCCGTTTAATTCTTGGCAATAGCGGCAATGCGGGCAAGGTTGTTGAAACCTTTGGTCAATATGTTATCGGCGGAAATCCGGTAGTTGGTTTTATCATCTTCTTAATCATCGTAGCTGTACAGTTTATTGTTATTACCAAAGGCGCTGAGCGAGTGGCTGAAGTTGCAGCCCGCTTTACCCTTGATGCCATGCCCGGTAAGCAGATGGCCATTGATGCTGATTTGAATGCCGGACTCATCAATGACGAAATGGCAAAAATGCGCCGCCAGAAAATACAAAGGGAAGCAGATTTCTATGGCTCCATGGATGGTGCCTCCAAGTTTATCAAGGGTGATGCGATCATCTCCATTATCGCCCTTTTTGTAAACAGCATCGGCGGCATCGTCATTGGTATGGTTCAAGGCGGTGGTACATTCACTGATGTCCTAAACATTTATATTGTGGCCACTGTTGGTGATGGTCTGGTATCCCAGATCCCTGCCCTTTTGATATCCACTGCCACAGGTATGGTGGTAACTCGTGCCGCTTCCGTCAACAGTTTAAGCGAGGACCTGAAAACTCAAATCGTTTCCTATCCTATTGCGCTGATGATTACAGGCGGCGTTTTGATGGCGATGTCGGTTCTGCCAGGTTTCCCTGTTTTAATCCTTTTGACCGTTGGTGGGTCTCTGATTCTTCTTGCAACAAGGCTGCAGAAAAAGAAAGAGTCGGCTGAACCGATGCCGGAGCCAGAGTTGCCGGTCAACGAAACGGAGTTCTATAAAAATACCGATAATATTTATTCACTGCTATCAGTTGAACCTATTGAGGTAGAGGTCGGGTATAGCCTGATTCCTTTGGTGGATGAAAGCAAAGGCGGTAACTTCATCAACCGCGTTGTGATGCTGCGTAGACAGTTCGCCGAGGAAATGGGCATGGTGGTACCTGCGGTTACACTTCGAGATAACGCAATGCTGGATATCAATGAGTATGTGATCAAGATCAAAGGGGAAGAGGTGACCAGAGGTGAAGTGCTGGCTGATCACTTCCTGGCCATGAACGCCATCCACGGCGCTCAGGAGATTGACGGCATTGATACGCTGGAACCTGCATTTAAACTGCCAGCCAAATGGATTACGGCGGATAACCGGGAATTTGCACAGATGAGTGGATATACGGTCATTGACCCATTATCCGTCATTGTGACCCATTTATCGGAAGTTATCAAAAGGCATGCCCATGAGCTTTTTGGCCGCAAGGATCTGGTGCACCTTCTGGATAACCTTCGTAAAACCCATAAAGAATTGGTGGATGACATTGTTCCGGGAGTTGTACCACATGTAGAACTGCAGAAGGTGCTATGCAATCTGTTGGCAGAGCAAATACCGGTGCGTGATCTTCCCACCATTTTGGAAACCTTAAGCGAGCATATGCCCAGCATAAAGGATCCAGACCTCTTGACCGAGTATGTGCGGCAGGCACTGAAACGAACAATTACACGAAAATTTGCCCAGGATGGGAATCTGAAAGTGATCACCCTCAATCCTGAAATCGAAAACCTGATTATGGGAGGGGTTCGGAAAGCAGGCAATAATTCGTATGTCTCTTTGGAACCCAATATTCTGCAAAACATTGTCAACTCCCATATGAAGGAAGAAAAGCGGCTGAAGGAGCATTTGGGGGACGTGGTTGTGCTGACTTCGCCTGTGGTTCGCTGTTACTACAAGCGCTTGATGGATCAGTTCTCTTCTGAAGCAGTGGTCCTCTCTTTCAGCGAAATCAACCAAGATATCAATATACAGGCGCTTGGTACGATATCAATCTAGAGCCCTGTTTAGTACATGGCAGGTAGGAGGAACATGAACTACTACAAGGATCAGTCGAAAAAAATTGACGAGCAGACCTGGCAGAGATATGAAAATACCAGAGATATCGGCTTGCGCAACGAAATCCTGATGTCCTATTTGTATATTGTTACCTGCAGCCTGAAACGCTCACAAGTGCTGAGTGTCAGCCGGGACGACATGGAAGACCTTGCCAATCACGGAACCTTGGAGCTGATAAACTGCATTGACCGCTATGATTATAAGCGCGGCGTTCAGTTTGATTCATTTGCGTCTATCAGGGTTCGCGGGGCTATTATCGATTACATGCGCAAAAAAGAATGGGTTCCCAGGGATATCAATCAGAAGATCAGGCTTTTGAACAAAACAAGTCAGCAAATGCAAAACGAGCTGAGCAGGCCGCCTGAGGAGAGTGAAATTGCCCAGCGGATGGGGATCACAGAAGCTGAACTGAGTAAGCTGCGCATTGATGAGATGAGTTTTCACATCTTGGCGCTGGAAGAAACACTTCCTCATGGTAGCATGACAGTGATGGATGCGATTGTGGATTCATCCGCAAGAACTCCTGAAAGCAGGCTGATAGAAGATGATTTCAAAAAGCAGCTGGCATCATACATCGATGCGCTGGATGACAAGGAAAGAACCGTTATTTCATTGTACTATTATGAGGAGCTCAAGCTGAGGGAAATTGCCTTTGTTCTTGGGCTTACAGTTCCCAGGGTATCTCAAATCCATACGAAAGCACTGCAAAAGCTGAAAATGCGTATTTCGGACTATATCAACGAATAAGGGGAGGTATCATTATGAACGCCGCAGTTTATGCTGCAACCACCGGGTTGCTTAATAGATCCAGAGCCCTGGATGTTACAGGAAATAATCTTGCCAACGCTGGTGTGGCAGGCTTTAAACGGGATGAACTGATCACTTCCACTTTTGGTGAGCAGGTTATGCTCCGAGCAGACAACCAGACAGCTGAGATTGGCAGCGTGAACCATGGCGCTATTGGGGATGACATTTTTACTGATGTAAGCCAGGGGGCAATGGACATCACAGGCAGAGCCTTGGACTTTGCTATTGCCGGAGATGGTTTTTTCGTGGTGGAGGATGAACAGGGCGTTCAGGGGCTTACCCGCAACGGTAGCTTCCAGGTTCGTGCAGATGGCTTTTTGGTATCAAACACCGGTTCTTATGTTCTTGGACAGAACGGAAGGATTCAAATCGGCAATGGAGAGATGGCTGTCAACAAAGATGGGGCAATCACCGTAAACGGTCAAAACGCAGGCGCGCTGCTTATTGTTGTGCCAAATGATCTGGGCACAATGGTCAAGCAGGCCAACGGTACGTTTCAAAGGCCTGCCGGCAATGGCGTATTTGAGGGAAGCGTACTGCAGGGAAAGCTCGAGCGTGCCAACGTTGATATGGTTGAAGAGATGACAGATATGATGGCGGCATCACGCTCGTTTCAAGCTTGCAGCCAGGTGCTTCGAATATTGGATACAATAAACCAGAAAACGGTCACGGAGATCGGGCGGCTTTGATAACAGTCCTTTACAGTGAAAGGGGAGTACGAATATGATCAATGGTTTTTACTCAGCCAAATCCGGCGTAAAGAGTTTTCAAACAAGCCTTGATATAACAGCCAATAACATAGCCAATGTCAATACACAGGGATACAAGGCACAGTCGGCGAGTTTTACAGACCTCTTGTATACAGACGCTCAAGGTGCTGACTTTTTGGTAGGTAACGGCAGCAGACTTGCCACTACCAGCCTTCAGGCAGAGCAAGGCGGCCTTGGACAGGATGGTCAGCGTAGCGTTGCAATCATAGGAGAAGGCTTTTTTGCTATAGAGATTGGTCAGAACGAAACGGCGTATACAAGATCGGGCAACTTTTCTTTATCTGTTGAAGGAAATGCAAACTACCTCACGCTGCCTGGCGGAGAATATGTGCTTGGTCAAAACGGACAGCGCATACAGGTGCAGGATGGAAATGTTATGGAAGCCATTAGCCAAGCTGCTTTATACACCTTTCCGCGCGCTGAGGAGCTTGAGGCCATGGGTGAGAACATGTACGTACAAACCGAAGCCTCCGGTGCAGCGGCGCTGGACAACGCTTCACAGCTAGAATTCAGTGCCTATGAATTATCCAATGTGGATCTGGTGAGCGAGATGAACAAAATGATGCTGGCACAGCGTGGTATGCAGTTTAACATGCGTATGCTGCAGACGGCAGATGAACTGGAACAAGAAGTAAACAATCTCAGAAGATAATGAGATTTTACAACTCGCTAAACTTCCTTAGGAAAGCTTCGATATATAAAGTGGGTGATATACATGAAAGTGAACCGGGCACAGATCGACAAGCTCTATGGTGCCATGATGGCTCAGAATATGACCGCATCCTCCAAAGAGGCTGCAAAAAAAGAGGCAGTAGACAAGGATAGCTTGGTACTGTCCAGCGCAGCCAAAGGATATTCAGAACTGGATGGAGTTGTGAATATGATCGTGAGCGAGGCAGCCAAAGCAACCCCTTCTGAAAGGCTTCTGCTTTTGAAGGATGAGATCGCTCGCGGTAACTATCGTGTTTCTGCTGAGCAAATCGCTGAAGCCATGCTTTATGGCGTCGGATCCAAGGAGTAAAGCTTGATATGTGCGATTTGGAGGAGTTGAAGGAAGTCCTAAATGCTCAGTGCAATGTTCATCAAAAACTTTTGACCTTGGAAGAGGAAAAGACAGAGATTTTGATGTCAGGTGATGCGCAGGCATTGCTTCCTTTGCTGAATGAACAACAGGCATTGCTTATGCAAAGCAGGGAAATGGAAAAGAAGCGCAATACCATATGTGCTCAGTCACCATTTCCAACGCTCAAAGAAATGATCCAAGCCAGTGAGGAAGGCAAAAGTGTACTTGGCGATGTCTTTCAAGAGTTGTCTGCCATCGTAGCAACACTAAAGAAAAAATGCTCACTGAATCGAAAGCTTATTGATACAAGGTTGACCACAATCCGTTTCCTGGCCGGGCAGAACGGCATGGAAACCGGTCCAAATACTTACTCAAAGAGCATGAATTCTAAAGTTTGAGCAAAGAGGTATACATGAGAGCGACTTTTTTCGCATTCGAAGCTGCCAAAAGTGGATTGACTGCTGCGCAAGCAGGACTAGATGTAACGGCCAACAATATGGCCAATCAGTCCACACAAGGCTACAGTCGGCAGGTTGTAGACCAGGCGTCTACCCAGGAAAGTGGGGTACGCTATAAGTTTGCGCATAACAATTCTCTTTCCTATAGCATGGGTGTGGATGTAAAAGGGATTGGGCAGGTTCGCGATCAGTTTCTTGATTTGAGATACCGCAATGCCAATGCCGAAAACAGCAGTAACAATAAGACTGTAGGAATCCTGACGGATATGGAATACGTTTTGGATGAGACCCAGACAGATGGTCTGAATGCAATGCTGCATAATTTTTATACACAGTTGCAAACGCTCTCTCAGAATGCTGGCGAAATCGAGTTTTCCAGCCTTACGAGGTCCAGCGCTCAAAAAGTCGCACAATCCTTGAATCAATATGCCGCACAGTTAGAGACCATTCAAAAGCAGGAAATGAACGCTATTGATATCAATGTAAAAGAGATCAATACACTGCTAGGTAAAATCGATACGGTCAACAATTCTATACAGGTTGCATTGCTGCAAGGGAATTCAGTAAATGAACTGAACGATACCCGCAACCTTTATCTTGATAATCTTTCTGAATATGTGGATATATCGGTAACAAGCCATACAGATGGCAGAATCAGTGTGAAAAGCGGCGGGCAATGGTTGGTGGATGCATCCAACAACATTGTAGCCGAGGTGACAGTTGCTGGAAGTTCCGGAAATATTAGCTTTGAGGCAGACGGGAATCCACTTGCTCTCCAAGGTGGTTCGCTGCATGGCACATTGCAGGTGCTCAACGGCTACGGCAGCTATGCAGGAGCAGACCAAAGCAGCTTTCGCGGTATTCCATATTACATGAACGCACTTGACGATATGGCAAACAGCCTATCCGATACCTTTAACACACTCAATGGCTCAGGCAAACCTTTGTTTACTGGCAACACTGCTTCAACCATTGCAATCTCCAGTCAATGGTTGGCTGATGCCAATTATATTACTGCCACCAACGACGCAGGTGCAGAAGCAGGAAAAAACGATAACCTCCTGAAGATGATTGAAGCAATGGATGCTGGCAGAGCAATTTCTCCATTCTTTAGCGGCAGTTTCGATGAGTTCTCCATTTCCCTCATGTCCGATCTAGCCATCGATGTCAGCTACCATAAGGATGTGGCAGAGGCCAGCGAAGCAGTTATGATGTCGGTATCGAATCAGCGTGAGGCAGTTATGGGTGTTTCTGTAAATGAAGAGACTGTAAATCTGATGAAGTATCAAAGGGCATTTGAAGCGGCATCCAGGGTAATTACAGCCATGGATGAGGCGCTGGACATCTTGATAAACCGCACTGGCATGGTGGGCCGTTAATGTAAAGGAGGTGGGATAGCATGCGTTTGACAAATGCAATGATCAGCGGCAATTACTTGAAGAATTTGAACAGAAACACCAAGGAATTGACAGAGCTGAATACCAAAGTTACTGCCCAAAGGAAATTCTTAAAAATGTCGGACGATCCGGCAGCAGCGCTTTCTGCCTTTGGGGTACGCAAGCATCTTTCCCGAATCAGCCTCTATACCAACACCTTGGGTGAAAGCCGTGGTTTGCTGGATGAAGCTGAGATTTCACTTTCCTCCATCAATGATACAGTATCTGAAGCCATGTCCCAGGTGATGCAGGGCATTACAGGCACCAGCGATGAGACTGCTAAAAAGACCATAGCGGCAGCATTGCGCAGCCATCAGGAAATGATCATGGGCGCAGCCAACGCAAAATTTTCCGATAAGTACATCTTTGGCGGCGAGGGCTTCGAGAACATGCCCTTTACGCTGGATGGCTCCGGGAATCTACTATACCGGGGGCAAAACGTCGATACAGGATCATTTGGCCCGGAACGGCGATATGTTGATGTTGGTCTTGGCTTATCCATCAGCGGTGGGACCGTTGCATCGCAATCAGCTTTGGATACTGCGTATTCTGGAGCTGAATTGCTTGGCACAGGTGTAGATGCAGATGGCCTGCCCAATAATTTGTATCAACTGCTTGGCGATATTGCCGATAAGCTGGAAAGCGGAGACATGACAAACATCGACTTGTATGTTCAAAAGCTGGAAGCAAAGTCTGACGATATCCGAATGCAATATGTTGGTATCGGTGAAAAAGCAAACTACATTTCCTTTTTCACCGACCGGTTAGATAGAGAAAAAATTTCAGCGTCCACCAAGCAAAACGAACTGGAAGTTCTATCACTGGAAGAAGGAATTATGCAGTTCTCGCAACAGGAGTTGATTTACAACGCTTGCTTGCAGATGGGTACAAAGATACTGCAGCCATCGCTTCTAGATTACTTGAGCTGATTACAGATTATGTAGGTGATAGAGATGAAGATTGAAAGACTTGTACTGATGTATGAAATCACACCGGCTCAGCTTTTATATAAGCATACGCCGGCACAGATGCAAATTTCTGTTTCACGCGGGGGCATGCAAATGAAAAGTGACCCCATGAAACTGAATTTGGACAACAGACAATTCTTTGATTCCATCAATATTAAGGGGATCAAAACCCAAGCAGAGGATATCATTCGCAAGGGGAAAGAAGCAGCGCTCAGCGCTGCAGGTGAGTATACACGTCAAAGGGCTGCAATGATAGGCCCTGATGCTGTTACGCTTTCCCACATGGTTGCACAGCAAGGGCGTGTACCGGCACAGACGCAGATGGAATTTATGCCCTCTGAAAAGCCAAAGGCCAGTTGGAGCGGCGGGGATATCAGTATGCAGTTCATCAAGGACAAGGTGGAGATATCCTGGAAGCCGTATAAAATGGAATATACCTACGTTCCCTATTCTGTGGAGTTTTTTACAGAAGAGCGTTAATGATTACATGCTCATATGACTGAGCATACAGCCTATATACATTCGGGAGGAGAGAGTATCATGCTGATCCACACAAAGGATTATGACTTTGTGACGGTCAAAGAGGAAGACATTATCGACTTTCCGGAAGGTGTGTATGCCTTTGAGAACAGCACCCAATTTGTTGTTCTTGATACAAACTCTAAATCCGGGATCATGCAGCTGCAATGTGCACAAGCACAAACGCCCAGGTTTATCATACTAGATCCTTTCATGTTCCTGGAAGATTATGCTCCTATCGTATCTGACGATGCATTGAAAAAGCTGAAAGCGACATCTGTTGAAGACCTGAGCTTCTTCGTTATTGCTGTCATACCTGAGGATGTTGCATCATCTACAGTCAATCTGAAAAGTCCAGTGGTAATACACTTTAAAGAGCGGCTGGGTATGCAGGTGATGCTGGAAAATACGGATTATCCTGTCCGCTTCCGCCTGTTCGACCAGGGAAGGGCGGGGTGATAGGATGCTGGTAATTACAAGACAGCCTGGAGACAGTATCCTGATTGGCGATGACATCAAAGTCATGATATTGGAAGTAAGCGGAGATAAGATCAAAATGGGTATTGAAGCACCTCGTAGCGTACGTATTATGCGCTCTGAGGTTCTGGATACCGTAAAAAGCAATCTTGAAGCCGATCAATCTGGCGGTGCACAGGCACTGGAGGTTCTCTCCAAGAAACTCACTTCCAAATAACCCATAGGTATCACAAAAATCTGTATACCGATCCCATGGTTGCATAAGCTGCTTTGTAACGTACGAGCAAAACAGCTTTAGCATAACTGCAGGAATGGATTCTTGCAGAGCTAAAATTCAAGGAGGAAAATACCATGCGTATCAGTCACAACATCGCGGCCATGAATACCTACAGGCAGTACAACACCAACACTTCTGCAACCAACAAAGCCATGGAAAAGCTCTCCAGCGGTTATCGGATCAACCGTGCGGCAGATGACGCTGCTGGTTTGTCCATTTCCGAAAAAATGCGCAGCCAGATTCGCGGTTTGACTCAGGCCACCCGCAATGCTCAGGATGGCGTATCTTACCTGCAAACGGCTGAAGGCGCCCTGAACGAAGTTTCCGACATGCTCACCAGGTTGAAGGAACTGTCTGTACAGGTTCAGAACGGAACCTACAGCAGCACCGACCAGGCTAACATTGGTTCGGAAATGTCTGCTCTGGGCACTGCCATTGAAGACATTTTCACCAATACAAAATTCAATGGCATTGAAGTCTTCAATAACGCAACAGAAATTGCCTATGGCGAGAATGCAGACCAGTCTGTAACCATCGCATCATCTTCCTTGTCTTCCATGTCCGGTCTCAATTCTCTTGTAACGGAAGCCAAAGGTGCAGATAACAACTCTGCCAATGCGAAGGGCGTTACAGCCACCGAAGTTGAGAGCGCCATCACAGAAGTCAATACACTTCGTGCTACCTATGGTGCACAGCAGAACCAGTTGGAACATGCTTCAAACAACATGGCGACTACAAAGGAGAACCTGCAAGCGGCAGAATCCCGTGTCCGTGATGTTGACATGGCCGAGGAAATGATGGCTTATACCAAGAACAGTATTCTCTTGCAAGCATCTCAGGCGATGCTGGCACAAGCAAATGCCCAGCCCCAGGGCGTTCTCCAGCTGCTGCAGTAAGCAGGCCGCTTGAAATCAGCTTTGGATAATGGATAGTGAGGGAAAGGATTCCCTTTCATAATGTAAATCAAGGAGGAAAAAAACATGCGTATTAGTCACAATATCGCTGCAATGAACACCTATAGGCAGTACAACACCAACACCACAGCAACCAACAGGGCTATGGAAAAGCTCTCCAGCGGTTACAGGATCAACCGGGCCGCCGATGATGCTGCTGGCCTGTCCATTTCTGAGAAAATGCGCAGCCAGATCCGTGGTCTTACCCAGGCCACCCGCAATGCTCAGGATGGTGTTTCCTTCCTGCAGACAGCTGAAGGCGCATTGAATGAAGTTTCCGACATGCTTGTACGTCTGAAGGAACTGTCTGTGCAGGTGCAAAACGGCACATACAGCAGCGATGACAAAGTCAATATCGGCGCTGAAATGAAAGCGTTGGGTACTGCCATCGAGGATATTTTCGACAATACGAAATTCAACGGCATTTCCGTATTTGACACCGGTGCTGATATCAAATATGGTGAAGACGCCGGCCAAACGGTTTCAATTGCTGCTGCAACCACATCCCAGCTTGACACACTTACTGGTCTGACAGGCAGTGCTGGAACATCCGCTGGTGCTGAAGCTGTAACAACCACTGCAGTAGAAAGCGCCATTACTGAAGTGAATACCCTTCGTGCTACTTATGGTGCGCAGCAGAATCAGTTGGAGCATGCTTCCAACAACATGGCTACCACCAAAGAAAACTTGCAGGCTGCTGAATCCCGTGTTCGCGATGTAGATATGGCTGAGGAAATGATGGCCTACACCAAGAACAACATTCTGCTCCAGGCTTCCCAGGCGATGCTGGCTCAGGCCAATGCTCAGCCCCAGGGTGTTCTGCAGCTCCTGCAGTAAGCCCATTGGAGTCAGGTTAGCAGCACACATTAAACACTTCAGATTGCAAAGGCAAGCGAAGAATTTTGTGACTGCTAAACATTTTCTTGACGATGCCATGGCAGCATAGATGCATGAACTAGGCCCATTGCCCGTTCTACAGAAAATGAGCGGCAAACGTACGTTGCCGTTTCATTTCTGTATGGACGGGAATTGGTTTTTCCTATATAATGATTATTAAGCATATGCAAACCGCATTACTTGCATATCGCTTACTGGTAGACATGTTTCTCAACCTCTTGGAATAATAAAAAAGCTTATTAATGTAAAATAGCAAACGGAATGGTGTTATGCTTTTTGTAAAGCCTCTCAATATGAAACCAGGTATGATTTTAGCAATGGATCTTCTTGGATCACATGGCGAATTGCTTTTGACCTGTGGTCATGTTTTGTCTGCCCAAAACATCGCTAAACTTCAGATCTCCGAACACGAGGGTGGATACATCGTTGATTGTGAAGCTGATATGGCTGATGATATGGGCCTTTTGAGCAAACGTTTACGCTATAATGCCGTGAATGCATTAAAAAGCTTTTTCAATCATGTGGAAAATGGAAATGAGGACAGCAAGAGGAGTTCATTCTTATCCCTTCGTCATTATCTAGAGGCAATCATTCAGGAACTTACCGCCAATAAAAATGCGCTGGTCAATATGGCCGACATCAAGATATTTGATGAGTATACTTATTTTCACTGTGTAAACGTAGCGGCACTGTCCATACTGCAGGGCATGTCGCTGGGGATGAATCAGCGTAAACTGTATAAGCTTGGTATGGGTGCCCTTTTACATGACATCGGAAAGGTTTTTATTGACAAAGAAATCATCAGCAAACCGGGTGCGCTGACAGACTTTGAATATGAGCAAATGAAGCAGCACAGCGCGCTTGGCAGCGATTACTTACGAAAACAATGGGAAGTGCCGGCGGAATCCATTGTTGCCGTCTTAACCCATCATGAAAGGTATGATGGGACAGGCTACCCGCTGCGCTTGCCATCCAATAAACAGACTCAGGAAGGGAAGATCATTGCGGTAAGCGATGTATATGATGCACTTACATCACAGCGTCCTTATCGTGTAGCGCTATCACCTTCAGAGGCCATCGAACACATCATGGGTAACTCAGGCTCTTTGTTTGATCCGGCAATCGTTTCAACTTTTATGAAAAGAATTATACCTTATCCCGTAGGCAGCAATGTTTTATTAAGCAATGGCATGCGAGGCGTTGTAGTACAGAACAATACGGGAGGCGTAGTCAGACCAAAGGTACAAGTAATCCGCTCAAATGAGCAAGGGGTTAATACAACCCAGGAGGTTTTGGACTTATTCAACGATCCAGATTTATTGAATGTTACGGTCATAGGCTTTGATAAATAGTCAGTACGAAAGCAAAATGGAGGAGGTTACTGAAATGATTCGTGTATTGATTGTGGATGATGCTGCATTTATGCGTCTGGCCATTCGGAATGTGCTTTCCAAAAATGGCTTCTTGGTAGTGGATGACGCAAAGAACGGCCAGGAGGCAGTGGAAAAATATATGGCACTGCAGCCGGATATTGTTACCATGGACATCACAATGCCGGATATGACGGGGATTGAGGCATTGAAAGAGATCCGTGCTTATGACCCTAATGCCAAGGTGGTCATGATATCAGCCATGGGTCAGGAGAGCATGGTAAAAGAGGCGATCATCAATGGAGCAAAATCTTTTATTGTCAAGCCATTTAAAGAAGAACATATTACCCAGACGCTTTTGAAAATAGCCGCAGGCCATTGAGCATAAAGTTGCAAAAGCACTTAAATAAAACAGACATCATCTGTTATGTATCAAACAGAGATGTCTGTTTTTATTGGTTTAATCAGGGGCATATTGTCATTGTTCATTCACAATGTCATCGTTCTCTGACATGTTGGTAGTACGGGACAAACGAATCTCCACGCGCCGATTCTGTGCCAGAAACTCTTCTTCCTCACCTTCAATGTACAGCTGATTATTGGAATAACCGGTTACCGACAGCTTTTCCTGTGGCATATCACAATGTTGTACCAAGTAACGTAATACTGTAAGCGCTCTGTTGGTTGACAACTCCCATGAGAACAGATTTGTTTTACTGGGCGGGCTTTTAGAGACCTTGGCGGTATGGCCGCTGATGTCTATGCCAGCTATCAAATCATAAGATCCCATGATAATACCACTGATGTTTTTGATGATCGGATAGGCATCCTGCTTAAGCTCAGCCTGATCAGGATAGAAAAACACACCTTCTCGAAACCGTAGGTAAATAATATCGGATTTCTTTTCAATGTTCACCATGTCTGAGTACCCTTTTTGCTCAACCAGCAAATTGATTCTGGAAAACAATTCGTCATACTCTTCTTGGTTTTCAGGCTTTGGGGTGGGGGAGATGTCTGGTGTTACGCTTGGTTCTGGTGTGACGGATGCTTCGGGATCAATGGTAATATACTCATAAATGATACTAGGGGCAGGTGTTCCTGTAATGATTTCAGGGGTGGTTCCTAAAAACGTTTCAACGAAACTTGCGGACATATTCTGAAATTTTTGCAGGTCAATGATACTCATAACGTATAGCAGCATAAAAAAGACCAAAAGGTTATTCATCAAGTCTGCATACGTGGTAATCCATGCACCTGTTTGTATTTTACTTTCATTTGCAGAGGAGCGTTTTGCCATATACGTTTCCTTTCAAGGACATCAGTAGACAATGAATTCGCGTGAGGTATTGAAGGTCAAAGATGGGATGATGGTCAGCCTGCAACCTCACTGGATGAATTGCTGCGCTTTGCCTGCTTTGAGGATGCAAGAATCATATAAGAAGATAGCTGCTCTTGAAGCACCCTGGGATTGACGCCATTTCGGATGGCACATACCGCTTCAATAATCATTTCTTTTTCCAGCCGATATATGGACAACCGGCTTCTTAGTTTGGTAGCTGCAGGCAGAAAAAAGCAGTTAGCTACCAGGCTGCCGTAAAGGGTTGTAATAAAGGCAACACCTATTGCCTTCGTTAACGCGTTTGGGTTATCCATACCCGCAGCAAGAAGCTGTATTAGACCGACGATCGTTCCGATCATACCGAACGCTGGTGCGAATGCACCCATGGTTTCTAACATGCTAATGTTAATGCTTCTGTTTTGCTCATATACATAAATATCGTTTTGTAGTATATCATTGATCTTTTCGGGATCTGTTCCGTCAACCACCATCAAAACACCGCGCTTTAAAAATGGATCGATGTTTTTTCCACCTTCCATAACCGCCTTTTCCAGGCTGAGAAGTCCATTTTGCCGTGCTGTTTTAGACAAGGTTACAAGCGTATCAATGGTGTCTCCCACAGTAGACTTTGGCCTGAAGAAAACCTCCATGATCAGCTTGGGAAATTGCTTAACCTGCTGAAAGCCATAGGCAAGCAGCACAGAACCTAAGGAACCACCAATGGTAATGACAAATGCGCTTTCCATCCATAATGCGCGCAAATCGCCCTTATCCATGAGAAAACCTACAGCTATGCTACCAAAGCTTACTACAAACCCGATAATGCTTATGATATCCATCCATTATTCCCCCGGTTTCTTTTTACTCAGAAGAATTTATTTATTTCGAGCTAAGACGCACATGTGATCCATGGGCTGCTTCGTTGCGTCCGGCATAGGATTTTTGAATTTTTCGTTGTGTACGCATATTGCTAAGATGGCTTCGAATTTCCTGCTGTACTGATATGGCTCTTGACATAATTTTCGCATCAAAGAGTGAACAGTTTTGCAATAGCTTGCGTGTTTGATCCATGCAGCCAGCAAGTTCACTTGCCCAGACAGGATAGTCGGCTATTTGTGTATCCAATCTCAAAAGATCAGCAACAATGCCTTGCTCATCAATGAGCTGTGATGACAGTTCCAATATATTCTGGCTCAACTCGTCAATGAAAGAAGCCAAAGAGCTTCTTTCATCCAGTTTGCAATTTGCCTCAACAATATTGCCTGACTCCAGATTCTGCATAACCTCTACGGAGATTACTGGATACTGCTTAAAAAGGTCTAAGCGCTGCCGAAGCAGCGCTTCCAATTTCTGAATAATTTTTTGGTCTTGTTGATTCATTTGGCGATACCGGCTTTACGGCTTAATAAATCGGCCTGCTTCCATGTATCTTTGAAGCCACGGGTCATTTCCAATATTCTGCGTAAGGCCTCTGTATCCTTTTTCATGTTGGCCTGAACCAGTTCATCATAGATATATTGATACAAGGAAAACAGATTGCTGGAAATCTCCATGCGCATGTCAAGGTGCTCAGATAAAAACTGATAAATATCCTGGACACGAACAATGGCATTGTGTGCGCCGCTGATATCTTTATGCTCGATACAGGCAATGGCCTTGGTAAGCTTCATAGCGGCATGTTCAAACAAAAGCACGATCTGTTCTCCGGGTGTCAGTATACCTACGGATTGTGCTTGATATTTCTGGTATTGTGCTGCCATTGTCATTATGCGATACCCCCACTAATTTTGGCTTTGACCCAACATTCCAGAAATCCATGAAGATTGAGAATTCAGTTTGGATAGGGCTGTTTCCATTGCGGTAAACTGATCCCAATACCGATTCTCTTCATCAATAAGCTTTTCGTTCATACGGGTTATACGGCTTTCCAAGTTGGCAATCCGAGTACTGTATTCGGTTTCACCCTTATAGTTTTTATTAGGGCTGCCTACCAGGGTGATTAATGCACCTTTTTTACCAACAGTGTTCAGGTTCCTGCTCATTACATCATTCAACCGCCAGAATATGCCTGATTCAGCATATCGCTTCTGTTGTAGATTGGCAGGGGAGTATAAAGAATAAGAGACTGTACTTTCTTGGGCAAGGAGACCCAATGTTTTTTCAGTATCTTCGCTCAATGCTGAGCGGAGCTTAGCCTCATCCAACTGAAGCTGCCCTTTCTCCGAGTATTTGCCAGTCGTGATGCCGATTTGTGCCAGAATACCCAATGCTTCGCCAGTGTTATCCAGTGTACTTACGGAAGTATAAATGCTGCTTCTTAACTCGTTGGCGATAGCGTTTAAGTAAGTATCATTTCTAAGGATACCGCTCTTTGCTTTTTGGGTCCAAAGTTCAACTTCCTTATCGCTCATTTCTGCCTTTTCATCATCAGACAGCGGAGCGTAATCTCGGAATTTTTCCTCTGATGTTTTAGCAGTAATGGAAGACAACAAATCGTTGTAGTCGGCAACAAAAGCTTTTACCTTTTCTATGATACCTTCGGTATCATACCCTAAGCTGATGTCGATGTTTTCTGCTGCAGTACCTGAGGCCTTGCCAAGCAGTGTGATGGTAGCGCCGTTTGCAGTAAAGGTATTGCTGCTGCGCTGCACAGTAATCATGTCAGCCTCATCTTGTGAGCCGTTGGTGCTCATACGGACAACGGCATCAGTACCGGCAGTATATTTTCCTCCACCAAACAGTGCATCCATAAAGAAGCCGTGATTATCCTGTACAGAAACAGAGGAGGCTGCACCTGTTTCTTTAGAAGTAATGGAATATGAATCGGTTAATGATGAGTAGCTTAAGGTGACTCCCGCATCACTGTTGTTGACAGCCTTTACAATATCATTCATGGTATGCTGCCCCGTGAATAAGAACGACTTTCCGTTGATGGTGAATGACAATGTATTATCATCCGGTGATGCAAATATATCCCTTGAAAAGCCTGCTTGGGAAAGGCTCAGGTTTGAGTCGAGCTTGTTGCTGCTGTAGCTGACAAAATCGAGTACACCGGTAGGGTTACTTGCGCCGTCGGCCGGCACGCTGATACTGAGGGATGAATGAGGCGCTTTCAGCACGAGGTCATTACCGTTCAGTGAGACATTGATTCTGTTGGTGCCAAATGCAGCATTCAGTTGAGAAACCAATTCGCTTTGCACATCATCCGAGGTATTGTAGGAACCTGTAGAGAAAGTGATGGTCTTTTTTACGCCATCCAACGTAACATCGATACTCTTTCCAGATAGATCTGATAAGGCCGAGGTGTTTACGGAGATGGTGGGGTTGGAACTAACCTGTTTTCCATCCAATCTTGACTTGGATGCAAGACTGACAATGTCGGATATATAAATGGAACCAGGCGCTGCATTACTGTTGCCTGAAACGGAAACATAGGGAGAGCTATATTTTGCTGTTAGCTTATTGAGTGAACCGCCCAACAGAGAGTTGGGTGAAGATGATCCAAAATATTTCGTTTGAAACGAATTGAGCTTGCCGGTAATCTCTTGATAATATTCCTGCTTCCATTCCAGCAGGATTTTTTGCTTTTTAACGTTTTCAACCTTGAGCTTGCTGATAGACATCAAGTCGTTGACAATGCCCTCGGTGTCCAGACCGGATGCCATACCGGTAAGCCGTAAGGTTGTCGCATTGATACTGGACAAAACTGACCCCTCCTTGACCATTGTCGAAGAATACATGTATTTATACATATAATATATCGCACCTTTGATGAGGGATGTTTAGTCTTACTTCATTTTGTGTTGATATTTTTCACATTATGTTGAAAACTAAAATATTTGGGCGAAGGATATGCACTAATTTTGAAAACTTCAATATTATGTTATAACATATAATATTTGCAATATATAGTTGCGGGATATAATGGTAATAACGTAAAAAAACTGCCAGAAAACTTCCGGCAGTTGAGAAGCTATATGGAAGAATACAGTCATCAGGTTACAGCAGTTCCTGAGAGGCCTGATAAACAATACCATCAGACAGAGGCAGATCTTCTTCCTCATGCTGGCCCTGTTTTAAAAGCGTTAAGCGGCCGACGGAAACTTCATAAGCAGTTTTGTTGAGTATGGTACCATCGGAAAGCTGCTTTTGATATGCACGGCTTTGGAATCTGCCCTGCACCTGCACATGATCGCCAACAGACAAATGACTGGCAAAGCGTGCTGTCCGTCCCCAAGTGATACAGGGGATATAATCACTTTTGCCATACGCCCGGTTAACCGCCAGCATTAGGTCACAGATTTCGCGGCCAAATGGTGTGGTCCGGTAGGATGGTGCTTTGCATAGAGCTCCGTACAGCTGCACCTGATTGGGGTTTGTAAGTTCTTCAGGTGTCAAAAGCCGCTGAACAAAGCCTGTTATCAAGAGCCTACCGGCACCTTCCACAACTTTGTTATAGCTCCGGAGCTGACCTTCCAAGTGGATTGGCGAGCCAGGAGCAAGTCCCTTGTTTTCCATCAGTCTTTCGCTGATGGTGATGGGAAGCAGGTCTTCTGCGCCAGATAAGCGCGGTACAGCCAGCGTGGCATAAAAGAACTGCTCCGCAAATACTTCGTGGCCATAGACCGGGTGTGTTGTCAGCGTACCGCCCAGACGCAGCAGGTTGCCTGTTTCTTCCATTGCAATTCACCTCACAGGTGCAGGGGTTGGAGAATTAACCGGATGCTGTTTCCCCTGCACATCTATTGTTGTTTCTCCTCCCAGCAAAATCTGGGATATGGGTATGATCTGATACCCTAAGCCCTGGTAATGCTCAATGACTGTTGGTAGCGCTTGCAACACATGCTGGGCATCGTTGTGGAAAAGAACGATATCCCCATTTTGAATGTTGGTAGTACACTGCTTGATGATATCGGCAACACCGCGGTTCTTCCAGTCCAGGGAATCAACGCTCCACTGAACCACTTCATAACCTTCTAAACGGCTTACCGTAACCACCCGATCATTGTAATCACCGTAAGGTGGTCTGAACAGGGTAGGGCGAACACCCGTTATTCTTTCCACCTTATCGCTCATTATCCGTAGCTCTTCCTTGATTTTTTCTTCATTGAGTTGACTCATGTGAGGATGACTCTGGGAATGATTGCCGATCTCATGGCCTCTGGCCACCATTTCTTTTACAAGTTCAGGATATTTATCTACCCAGAATCCAACCAAGAAAAATGTTGTTTTAACGTTGTACTTATCCAAAATATCCAGGAGTGGTATGGTTTGATCGCCGCCCCATGCTGCGTCAAAGCTGATGGAAACAACCTTATCATTTCTAGCTACACTATACACTGGCAGCTGACGCTTATGGCTGACTACGCTTACAGTATCATCTTTCAATCCTCCGGCATACAGCACGGAAACAACTGCCAGGCACAAGCACAATGCCAGCTGGCTAGCGGCCTGGCTTCTGAGCACTTTTCCCATGCTTAAGAAGAACCGGCTTGCGGCAGTAGCCGCCTTTTGCAATAATCCGGCGCGAGCTCTTTCCTGTTTGACCTCTGGAGGAGCACCAGATAACAATCCCTTGGGTTTCAAACGCATGGGTTTATTGCTCATGCTTCAGCCACCACCTTTTGCCTAACCCTATGCGGCCAAAGTTGATGGTATGCATTGTCACCCTCATCAATAAAACGAATTGCATGGGCTTTTTCTGGCATATATATAGAATCCCCCTAGCAAGAGCCAGGGGGTTCAGTGTGTTGCTATGCAAGGCAGTGATACTCAAACCATGATACCGGCTATCAAGCTGGTGACAACATCTTCCATCAAAGCCATGACGCAGGGTCTGCCTTTATCAGCCTTGGCCTGCAGCAGGATATCGTCAGACTGTATTGTGGATGGGGCACTTTGGGCCTGGGTAACTGTAAGCGGCGTGTTTTCACTGCCGATACGGGCGCATCCGGCAATGCAAGTACCATTCGAACCGTTTTTGTTAAAGGCAAAGCATCTGACTCCTTTTCCGTTTCGCCCCTGGGCTTCAAAATCTATGGCTAGTAAACGCTTTGCGCAACCACGGTCGCTAATTAGGACTACTTGATCGTTCTGGCCGATTTGACCGCCCCAAAGGAGTTCATCTCCGCTTTCCAATTGCATGCCCTTAACGCCGCCTGTGGCCCGGCCCATTTGAGAGACAGTGTCCAAGGCAAAGCGGATGCATTGGCCGCCCTTGCTGATGAGCAAAATGTCCTGCTCAACATGGACTGGGAAGATGGCAATGAGCTTGTCACCATCTTTCAAATTGATGGCGGTGAACTTTTGCCGGCGAACATCATATTCGGCGGCAGCTGTGCGCTTGACCATGCCCTGAGAGGTTATGAAAAGGAAATCGGTTGTTTTAGTAAGCTCTGCAGTTTTCACGCAAAGCAGCTGGCAGAGGTTTTCGCCATTTTCTAACCCTGCAAGAACGCCGGTTAACAGTACACCGCGGTCTTTGGGGCGGTTAGCCTCTGGCAAGCTGCCAACTGACAATGGATAGCAGTTACCCCTGTCTGTAAAGAACAGCAGTGTATGGTTCGTTAAGGTGCTGAAGAGGAAGCGGGGAATCTCGCCAAGGCCGGATTGCGGATCGGGAGGAGGCAGCTTTTCAAAGAACTTAGGGTACATGCGCCTAAGCTGCCCGCCGAATGTGTATAGCACAACCGCTTCTTCCGGAACTACCGCTTCTTCCTCCTGCGAGGAGGTTTCTTCTTCCGCTTTGACAAGTTGTGTGCGACGGGGGTCATTGTACTCGGATGCCATTTGGGTAAGCTCTGCCTTGATAACGTTCAGAAGCTTACGTTCGCTGGCCAGTATTCCTTCCAGTTTATCAATAAGGCGCTTTACTTCCTCATATTCTTTTCGCAGAGCCAATATCTCTAGATTGGTTAGCCGCTGCAGGCGCATATCCAGGATTGCCTGTGCCTGTATATCGCTAAGGGTAAAACGGTCCATCAGCTTTTGCTTGGCTTCCTTTGGTGTTTTGCTGCTGCGGATGAGGGCGATCACCTCATCCAGGTTGTCCACGGCCACCATTAAGCCTTCTAAAATATGAGCACGAGCCTTGGCTTGATCCAGGTCATACTGGGTACGTCTGGTGACCACGTTCTTCTGATGGCGGATGAAGTGTCCAATGACCTCCCGAAGGCCCATTTGCACAGGCTTGCCCTCAGCAATAGCAACCATATTGACGCCAAAGGTGACTTGCATATCGGAGTATTTATACAAGCAATTGAGTACTTTTTGCGGGTCCACATCCTTGCGAAGCTCAATGACGGCACGAAGCCCTGTACGGTCACTCTCGTCGCGGATGTCATATATGCCGCCCAATACTGCTTTCTTCTCTTCCGATAGCTTCAGTATTTTCTCCAGCATACCGGCCTTTGCCACCTGATAGGGCATTTCGGTAATGACAATCAGTTTTCTGCCGCTTGGGCCGTTTTCAATGTGTACTTTAGCCCGTAAAAGAAGCTTGCCGCGGCCGGTTTCGTAAGCCTTTTCAATTTCTTCTGTATTGAGTAGAATGCCGCCGGTAGGGAAATCAGGGGCAGGGATATACTGCATCAATTCCTTAACGGTAATATCTGGTTTATCAATCTGGGCAATAACTGCCTTCACCGCTTCGCCAAAATGGTGGGGGGGTATGTTGGTGGCAAGGCCTACGGCAATGCCGCTGGCACCGTTGACCAACAGGTTGGGATATCGGGCTGGGAGCATATCCGGCTCTTTTAAGGTATCGTCAAAGTTCAGCCGGAAGGGGACGGTATCCTTTTCAATATCCCTTAGCATCAACATGGCCAGGGAAGTCATGCGGGCTTCTGTATAACGCATGGCCGCCGCACCGTCGCCGTCAATAGAACCAAAGTTGCCATGGCCGTCCACCAGCATACCCATCAGTGAAAACGGCTGGGCCATGCGCACCAGTGCGTCATATACGGAGGTGTCGCCGTGGGGATGATATTTACCCAGACAATCGCCTACGATACGAGCACATTTGCGGTGGGGTTTGTCCGGGGTCAAGCTCAGCTCGCTCATGGTATACAAAATACGCCGCTGAACAGGCTTTAAGCCATCCTCCACACGGGGTAGGGCACGCTCCAAGATAACATACTCCGCATAGGGAAGCATGGAGTTGTGCATGACTTCCTCCATGGGCAGCTGGATAATTTCCTGGTTCTGAAGAGGGATGTTTTTGTCGCTGCCTGCCATCTTTTAGTTCGCCCCCTTTTCGTCAGCATCGTCTGTTACAGGTACAAAGTCGTCTGATTTATTGAAGTTGGCATGCTGCGTTATATATTCACGGCGGGGCTCCACTTTATCACCCATCAAAATGGTGACGATGCGGTCAGCTTGTGCTGCATCTTCAATGGTAACCTGCATCAGCTTCCTGTTTTGCGGATCCATGGTGGTTTGCCAAAGCTGCTCAGGGTTCATTTCGCCAAGGCCTTTATAGCGCTGCAGTGTGTAGCCTTTACCAACGTTTTTCAGCGTCTTTTTCAGCTCGCGGTCGTTGTAAACATATTGAATGTTGTTTCCCTTTTGAATTTTATACAGCGGAGGCATACCAATATAAACATGCCCCTCTGTCACCAGTTCACGCATGTAGCGATAGAAGAAGGTGAGCAGGATGGCTCGTATATGGGCTCCGTCCTGATCGGCGTCTGACAGGATAATGACCTTATAATATTTCAGGCTGGAAAGATCGAAACTCTCATCGATGCTTGTCCCAAGTGCGGTAATGATACTGCGGAATTCCTCATTGGAAAGAACCTGATCCAGGCGCTTCTTCTCTGCATTCAGGGGCTTTCCGCGAAGGGGAAGGATGGCTTGGAAACGCCGGTCGCGGCCCTGCTTTGCGCTGCCGCCTGCTGAATCGCCTTCGACAATAAACAACTCGTTTTCAGCGGGCTTGCGGCCTGTGCAGCTGCTGAGCTTGCCCACCAAGGGCGCTGCTTCCAGCTCATTTCTGGCTCGGGCCATCGATTGGGCCTTGCGGGTGGCTTCCCGAACCTTGGCAGAGCGTATGGCCTTTTCCACGATTTTCTGACACAATTCCTGGTTTTTCAGGTCCTCCAGGTAATCTGCCAGCTTCTGGGCAATGATGGCTTCCACCGCAGGCCGAACCTCTGTGTTGCCCAGGCGCCCCTTTGTTTGGCCTTCAAATTGCGGGTTCTTGACCATGGTGATGATAATGGCTGTCATGCCTTCCCGAAAGTCTTCGCCTGCCAAGTTATTATCCTTTTCCTTCAGGGCGCCGATTTTTCGGGCATAGTCATTGAATGCTTTAGTGAAGGCGCTGCGAAAGCCTGTTTCATGGGTTCCGCCCTCGGCGGTGGGAATGTTGTTTACATAGGAAAAAAGGCTTTCTGTATAGCCGTCGGTATATTGAATGGCTACCCGGCATACCGTATCATCCTTTTTGCCATCCAGCAGGATGGGGGTGTCATGGAGGGTTGTTTTGTCTTCGTTGAGATATTTGACATAATCGGCAATTCCACCGACATAATGGAATTCCTGATGGGCGATTGCTGCATCTTTTTGCCGTTCATCGTTAAAAATAATGCGGACGCCAGTGTTTAGGTAAGCCAGTTCTCTAAGCCGCCTTGCAACCGTTTCTCCATTGAATTTTGTCTCTTCAAATATGGTATCGTCAGGAAGAAAACGCACCAGGGTACCCCGTTTTCTAGTGTTGCCGATTTTCTGCAATCCGCCTTTTGTCTTTCCGGCAAGAATCTTTCCCTGGACCATATCATATTCCGAAGCAAATTCCATTTTATAATGTGTCCAATTAAGGTACACATCCACCGTTACCCATTTGGACAGAGCGTTTACAACAGATGCGCCGACCCCATGCAGGCCGCCGGAATAGCTGTAATTGTCATTATTAAACTTGCCGCCGGCATGTAGCTTGGTGAATATGACTTCAACACCTGGCACGTGCATGGTGGGATGGATATCCACCGGCATACCCCGGCCGTTGTCCAAGACACTGGCAGAACCATCCTTGTGCAGCGTGATCTCCACCTCTGTTGCATAGCCGTTGGAGGCTTCATCCATCGCATTATCCACGATCTCCCACAGTAGGTGGTGAAGTCCTTTTTGACCAGTAGAGCCAATATACATACCGGGGCGCATACGCACCGCATCCAATCCTTCCAGCACCTGTATATTGCCTGCATCATAATTTTGAGCCATGTAAAAACCCCTTGTCCAATCCATAATCATTCTTCTTACTATACCACATTTTGGGGTGCTGTACAATCCTTAGACCAGATGTGGCTGTGCGCATATTCTTTTTAATCAAAGGGCACACTTTTTGGGAATAAAGGCTTGGGAGGAAGAAATCTGTGTCTATTGGCATGATATTGCTCACTGCAGTGGCGGTGCTGATTTTCTTCGGTGTATCCCAGAGGGTGCTGGACAGGATGCGGCTAACAGACCGTGCAGCGCTCATCATTGTTGCGGCAATGTTTTTTGGTACACTGATTCCGGATATCCGCATTGGTTTGGTTCAATTCAACATTGGCGGTGCGGTGATACCTGTGGCTGTCTGCTTGTACTTAATTATAAAAGCAGAGACAGCCAAGGAAAAATGGCGTGCTGTGATAGGATCATTGCTGACAGGCGGGGTAATCTATGTACTTAGCATAGTCATGCCCAATGAACCGGAACAGATTGTCGTTGATCCCAACTACGTATGGGGCATTGTGGGTGGCTTGGTGGCATATATTCTTGGCCGCTCCAGGCGAAACGCATTTATATGCGGCGTATTGGGCGTGCTTCTTGCGGATGTCGCAGTGGCTATTGTCAATTGGTCTCAGGGAGAAAATCAAGTGCTGTCACTTGGCGGAGCAGGAGCTGTAGATGCCATGGTTATCAGTGGTATCCTAGGCGTACTGCTGGCAGAGTTTATTGGAGAAATTACAGAGCGCATTGTCAGAGGCAAAAATCCTCCAGACAAGGAACGAATCCATGCGGTAAAGGAAAAAGGGGAGGAAAATTCATGAGAAAATGGATTGCGCTGCTTCTTGCAGTGGTTTTGTTGATCCTTCCGACCTTTGCTTGGGCGGAGGCTGGGGATGAGGATTACGCAGCGGATGAAGTTTATGAGATTGTTGATGAATCTGGAGCCTTGATTACATCGTTCCATGGCTTACCGGACAAGGGGGATGAATATATTGCCGGAGACAATCAGCATTTTGAAGTGATTGCTGTAGACACCACAAAAAAATCGGCAGTAGTGAAAAAACTTGGCATGTATGAAATGCCCGACGTTTCTTGGTTGGATGCTGATGCATCGCTGCCTGTAAGCGCAGGTGGTCAGAAAAAGATTGCCATCTATTGCACGCATAGCGATGAAAGCTATGAGCCCAGTGACGGCACTAGTTCTCTTGAAGGAGAAGGCGGTATCTATGATGTTGCTGAAGAATTTAAAAAAGAAATGGAGAAACTAGGGGTTACGGTAGAATACAGTAAAGCTACCCATCATCCCCATGATTCTGGCGCTTACCGGCGCAGCCGCCAAACGGCCATGAAGCTTGTTCAGTCTGGTCCGGATGCCTTGTTTGATATACACCGGGATGGCATACCCAACCCGGACGAATATACCACAAAAGTGGAAGGGGAGAATGCCAGCAAAATTCGTCTGCTGGTAGGTAAAAGCAATCAAAACTCAGCAGCCAACAAAAAGTTTGCTACCCAGATCAAGGCTGTTGGTGACAAGGTTTACCCCGGCTTGATCAAGGATATCTACATCGGCAAGGGCAGCTACAATCAAGATCTTACGCCAAGGGGTGTGCTGCTGGAGTTTGGCACGCATACCATTAGCAAGGAGCGGGTTGTAAACTCCACCGCCCCCATTGCCAATGTTATTTACAAAGCCATGTATGGCGGTGTAACCGGTGCTGCTGGTGCTGCCAGTGACGTTGGAGCTAATAACAATAGTACGGCTTCGCAGCAGAATCAAAACACGGGAACACCATCAACCGAAGATGATGCGGGGGCCGGAAGCGGCATTTTGTGGGTGGTTGGTGTATTCGTTGCCGGGCTTGTGATTTTCGCATTAATTGCTACTGGGTCAAAACAGGGAACGGTAGATAAACTAAAAAGGAATGTCAGTGAAATGACCGGCGGCCTGTTTGGAAAGAAACCGCAGAAATAAAGTAAAGAAGGCGGGCTGATTTCAGCCCGCCTTTATTTCGATGGTAAAGATAAGAGTGCTACTAGGATAAGGAATCATTAAAGCAGAGGATGGCATAGTTCTCCCTTTAATGTCTTTTCACTTTTCTTAAACAGGAAAATGTGCTATAATCTATTTGAGCAAATATTTGTCTAACAGGCATCTTTAAGCCCGCAGTGTTCAGCGGGCCTTTATTCGAGAGTGACAGCAATCCTGATTTGGAGGATGCCTTCATGTACACACCAAAGATTCAAACATCCCAGACCGACCTTTTGATGCAGGCGCTTCTGGCTTTACAAGAGCCGGAGGATGCCTACCGTTTTTTAGAGGATGTCTGCACCATTCAGGAAATGATCAGCATAGCTCAGCGGCTGCATGTGGCGTGTCTGTTGCGGGAAAAGGTGACGTATCAGGAAATCGCCCGCAGAACCGGGGCCAGCACCGCTACCATCAGCAGGGTGAATCGTGCGCTTTTATATGGCGCAGGGGGGTATCAAAAAGTGCTGGATGCCCTGCATGAAAAGAAGCTGATACCTGATGCATCGGAAGAAGCATAACGCAAGATTAAGAGGAAGACAGAGGAAGTAAAAATGAATTTGCAATCGTTGAACAGGGAGCAGCGACTGGCTGCGGAAACTTTGCAAGGCCCAGTGCTCATATTGGCAGGAGCGGGCAGCGGCAAAACCCGTGCTCTTACATACCGTGTGGCGAACTTAATCGAGCACGGTGTTCAGCCATGGCAAATTTTAGCCCTTACCTTCACAAATAAAGCGGCCAAAGAAATGAAGGAGCGCATATCAAAACTGGTAGGCCCCCAAGCAGAGGAAGCATGGATATCCACATTTCACGCCACCTGCGCCCGTATATTGCGCCGGGATATTGAAAAGATTGGGTATACAAGGTCCTTTACGATCTATGATGATGATGATCAAGGCAGCGTTATTAAAGAGATATTAAAACAAATGAACCTGGATGAGAAATTCCTACCTCCCAGGGAATTAAAATCCAAGATATCCGATGCTAAAAACAAGCTGATGTCGCCTGCTGATTGGTTTAGGGAATCGGCCAAGGACTACCGTTGCCAGGTGATTTCCGATGCCTATCAAATGTATGAAGAAAAATTGAAAGCATCCAACGCACTGGATTTTGACGATCTGATCATGCGCACCCTGGAGCTTTTGGCCGACCATCCACCGGTGCTGGAAGGCTACCGTGAACGATTCAAATATGTTCATGTGGATGAGTATCAGGATACCAACTATGCCCAGTACATGCTGGTGAAACTCATTACCCAAAAAAGCCGTAACCTTTGTGTGGTGGGCGATGATGATCAGTCCATATACGGTTGGCGCGGCGCGGATATCCGAAATATCCTTGACTTTGAAAAGGACTTTCCTGATGCGAAGGTTATCAAACTGGAGCAGAATTACCGCTCCACGGCCAATATTCTGGATGCTGCCAACCAGGTGATTGCCCATAACGTTGGCCGCAAGGACAAAGCTTTGTGGACAGAGATTGGGGAAGGAGAACCTATCAAGGTTTTCTGTGCCGGTGACGAACGGGAGGAAGCAGCATGGATTTGCGACAGGATGCACCAGCTGACCTTAAGCCGTGAAAGCTATGGTGACATGGCCGTCCTGTACCGCACCAATGCCCAAAGCCGTGTACTTGAAGAAATGTTGGTTCGGGCAGGCATACCATACAAAGTGTTTGGGGGCATGCGCTTTTACGACAGAAAAGAAGTGCGCGATATAATTGCGTATTTGCGCGTGGTTATCAACCCCGCGGATGATGTATCCCTTCGCCGTATCATCAACCAGCCAAAGCGCGCAATCGGCGATGCGACCATATCAGAGCTTGCCCAGCATGCCCAGGAAAACAGCATGCCCCTGTTCAGCGCCTTGCAGGATATTCCGGAGACCCTGTCGGCCCGTCCTAGAAAGTGCGTGGGCGAATTTGCCATGCTCATGAACAGACTGGTGGCCATGCGGGAGGATATGGGCCTTGCTGAGTTCGTCAAGGCAGTGCTTGCGGAATCCGGTCTGATGGCGGAATATCAGCGGGAGGATACGGATGAAGCCCGCACCCGTCTTGAAAACATTCAGGAGTTTGTTGGTGCGGTGGAGGAGTTCGAGCAGAAGGCTGAGAATGCAAAGCTGGAAGACTTTTTAGAAAATGTCGCTTTGGTAACAGATCTTGACCAATCTGCTGAAAACCCACAATATGTAACGTTGATGACATTGCACAGCGCCAAGGGACTTGAATTCCCCATTGTATTCCTGGCTGGTCTTGAGGAGGGACTCTTCCCTTCCAGCAGGTCCAATACGGATGAAAGCCGTTTGGAGGAAGAACGCCGTCTTTGCTATGTGGGCATCACCCGGGCTCAGAAAAGGCTGTATATAAGCTACGCCAGCCAGCGTATGATCTTTAACCAGCTTAACCATAATCCGCCTTCCCGCTTCCTGAGCGAGATTCCCAAACGGCTGCTGGATGACGAATGGATCTCAAAGATGGAGAAGTCTTTTGGCAGCCCAAGGCAGCAGCATGCGCCGCAGCCGACCAAGCCTGTACGTTCTGTCCGTCCTCATGAGATCGGCTTTGGTGTGCCTCAGATTGCGCCAAGCTCCAAAGCCTTGGGCATCGCTGGGGTGCAAAAGGGCTTTGCTGCATCTCCTGCCAGAAGCTTGGAGAAAAGTGCCATGCAAAACCTCTTTTCCACCGGTGACAGGGTCATGCACCGAAAGTTTGGCGAGGGCAATGTTTTGGAGGTCCGTGGCAGCGGCGCCGATGCCCGTATCGTAATTGAGTTTGCTGCCTATGGCGTAAAGGAGTTTTCGCTTAGTATCGCACCGATTGTAAAGGTGGGGGAGTAATCAAATATATGATTACCGAGAATCAGCAGATCAGTATGCTGCCGGATGAACGAATGATGGAGCTGGTGAAGCAGCTGAATGAAGCGAACCGGGCGTACTATGAGAATGATAACCCAATTATTTCGGATGCCCAATGGGACAAGCTTTATGATGAGCTTGTCCTTTTGGAAAAGGAGACAAAAAGGCGGCTTCCTGATTCCCCAACCCGCAGGGTTGGTGGTCAGCCACTTGCCGCATTTTTACAGCACCGCCATATAAACAGGCTCTGGAGCATGGAAAAGGTTCAGAATATGGAGGGGCTCGCTGCCTGGGTGCATCGCATTGTAAAACAGGCTGACCAGGCTGGCTATAAAGGTGAAATCACGTACTATGTGGAGTATAAGCTGGATGGCCTGACACTGAATCTTACCTATGACAACGGTGAACTGATTCAAGCAGCCACAAGGGGTAATGGAGAAGTAGGCGAGGCTATTTTGCCTCAGGCCCAAACGGTTCGGTCTGTGCCTTTGACTATTGACTATAAAGGGCTTTTGGAAGTGCAGGGAGAATGCATCATGCGTCTTTCTGTGCTTAAAAAATACAATGAAACTGCAACTGACGCCTTGAAAAATGCACGCAATGCCGCCGCTGGCGCGTTGCGTAATCTTGATCCGTCAGTGACGGCTGCCCGCAAGCTGGATGCGTTTTTTTACCAGGTAGGTACAATCGAGAATCCTCCCTATCAGGATCAAGGGGGAATGATGGAATTCCTTAGGCAAAACGGGTTTCCCCAAAGTCAGTACCGAAAGCAGGCAAGGAATGTTGAGGAGCTTAAGGCTTGCATCAATGAAATAGTTAATAGCCGTTCGAGCCTTGACTTTCTTATCGATGGCGCTGTGATCAAGGTGGCGGATTTTGACCTACGAAATGCCTTGGGTTACACCGATAAGTTCCCACGCTGGGCAGTGGCATATAAGTTTGAGGCAGAAGAAAACACAACAAAACTTCTCAATGTGGTATGGGAACCTGGGCGTACCGGCAAACTGACTCCCTTGGCACACTTGGATCCGGTGGATTTTGGTGGAGTAACCGTCAAGCGTGCGACGCTGAACAACTGGGGCGACATCCAACGCAAAAAGGTGGCTATCGGCTGCCAGGTGTGGATAAGACGCTCCAATGATGTGATACCGGAGATCATGGGCCGTGTAGGGGAGCCGGAAGAAGGCGAAATAGCGATAGAAAAACCCGAAAGATGTCCATCCTGCGGAGAAAAAATAATAGAACGCGGTGCACATTTATACTGCATGAACAGGGCTACCTGCCGGCCGCAGGCGGTCGCGCGCATTGCCCATTTTGCTGGCCGCGATGCCATGGACATTGAAACGTTTTCAGAAAAGACAGCAGGGCTTTTACACGACCGACTGGGCATAAAAGACCCCGCAGGGTTGTATTCGCTGACCAAGGAGCAGTTGCTGGAATTGGATGGCTTTAAGGATAAGAAAGCAGATAAACTGATAAAGGCGCTGGATGCAAGCAGACATTGTCAGCTGGATGCGTTTTTGTTTGCACTGGGGATACCCAATGTGGGCCGTAAGACCGCCAGAGATTTGGCAAACCACTTTGAATCGTTGGATAAACTAAAGTCTTCAACACTAGAAGAACTGACAAAAATCCCTGAGGTGGGCGATGTGGTTGCCCAAAGCATTATGGATTTTTTCTCCTTTGATGAAAATCTCGAAATGATTGACCGTCTTTTGGAGGCGGGTGTCAAACCCATTGCAGCCTCAAAAGCAAATGGCGGAGCGCTAAAAGGTTTGACGGTTGTAGTTACCGGCACCTTACCTTCCTTGGGACGAAGTGAGGCGGAGGAACTAATACGCAATTGCGGTGGCACGGCATCAGGAAGCGTAAGCCGCAAGACCTCCTTCCTGTTGTGCGGGGAAAACGCAGGCAGCAAGCTGCAAAAGGCTCTTGAGCTTGGTATACCGGTGCTGGATGAGCAGGCGTTTTTTCTAAAGATCGGCAGATAAAAGAAGGTGCTGTCTGCTATACAAAATTGAAACACTGTGCTGAATGATGGATAATCTTGGTGTTTTTACCCAGTGCTTCACATGTAAGGTATTTTTGTTGGCTTTCTTGACAGCATACGCCTGCCTACTTTATAATGTAGCGAATTACAATGAAATGGCAACATTCGGGCTGACGTAATGAAGCTGACGCCGGAAAAATAAAGGAGCGAATTTTTGATGAGGCCGCTTACATCCAATGAACTAAGGTCACTCTTTTTAAAATTCTTCGAGTCGAAGGGACATGTAGTGATCCCCAGCGCCTCGCTTATTCCCGAGAACGATCCGACTGTACTGTTCACCACAGCCGGCATGCATCCCCTGGTTCCTTATCTGATGGGAGCGAAGCATCCTGCAGGCACCAGGCTCACCGATGTACAAAAGTGCATACGCACCGGTGATATTGACGATGTAGGCGATGCATCCCACTTGACATTTTTTGAAATGCTGGGTAACTGGAGTCTGGGCGATTATTTCAAAAAAGAAGCGATCTCCTGGAGCTGGGAGTTTTTGACTAGCCAGGATTATCTGGGCATCTCACCTGAGAAGCTGGCTTTCTCCGTATTTGCCGGGGATGAGAATGCCCCCCGGGATATGGAAAGCTATCAGCTTTGGCGTGACTGCGGTGTACAGGAAGATCGCATCTTTATCCTTCCCAAGGAAAACAACTGGTGGGGTCCTGCCGGTCTTACCGGACCCTGTGGCCCAGACAGCGAAATGTTCATTATCACAGATAAAGAGCCCTGCGGTCCGGATTGTTCACCTGCCTGTTCCTGCGGACGGTATCTGGAAATCTGGAATGACGTATTCATGCAGTACAACAAGCAGGCCGATGGTACCTTTGCTCCTCTTAGCCAGATGAATGTCGATACAGGCATGGGCCTGGAGCGAACCATCTGTGTGCTGACAGGCAAAAAAACTGTTTATGAAACCGACTTGTTTGCCGGTATTCTTTCGAAAATCGCAGAGCTTTCGGGCAAGACATATGGCAGTGATGCAGAAACCACCAAGGCCTTCCGCATCATTGCTGACCATACCAGGACTTCTACTTTCATTCTGGGTGATCATCGCGGTGTCAGCCCTTCCAATGTGGACCAGGGCTATGTGCTTCGCCGCATCATCCGCCGTGCTGTGCGCTATGGTATGCAACTTGGCATGCCGGATAACTTTACTGCCGAAATCGCCCAGGTCATCATCGACCAGTATAAGGAAGTTTATCCTGAGCTTGATAAGAATTCGGCCTTTGTGCTAGAACAGCTTAAGCTGGAAGAAGCTCGTTTTGCCAAGACACTCAAGCAGGGCAATAAGGAGTTTGACAAGGTCGCATCCAAGGTGGATGGCGGCATGATCGACGGTATCAGCGCTTTCCATTTGTATGACACCTTTGGTTTCCCCATCGAAATCACAGTAGAGCTGGCAAATGAACGTGGCTTGAAGGTTGACGTTGATGGCTTCCACGAGTGCTTCAAGCAGCACCAGGCTACCTCCCAAGCAGGAGCTGAACAGCGTTTCAAAGGTGGTTTGGCAGATCACACGGACGAGACTGCCCGGCTGCATACCGCCACCCACTTGATGCACAATGCCCTGCGCAAAGTGCTGGGGGAGGAAGTAGCTCAGAAGGGCTCCAATATCACTGCCGAGCGCCTTCGTTTTGACTTTTCCTTTGGCCGCAAGATGACCTCGGAAGAAGTGAAGGAAGTCGAAAAGCTAGTCAATGAAGCCATAGCGGCAAATGCCCCCATCACTGTGGAAGAAATGACGGTTGAGGAAGCCAAGGATCAAGGTGCCATCGGCTTGTTCGAAAGCAAGTATGGCGAGCGGGTTAAGGTATACACCATGGGCGGTTTCAGCAAGGAAATCTGTGGCGGCCCTCATGCACAGAATACCGGTGACCTAAAGTCTTTTAAAATCCTAAAAGAGGAGTCTTCTTCCGCAGGTGTTCGCCGTATCAAGGCGGTTGTGGGAGTGTAACCTAGCAGTGTTTAGTTTCGTAATCATCGTTCCAATGCTCTGAAATAACGTTGCTGCCAATGGTGAGAGCGACAATTAAGCAGACTGGTATCAAAAATAGACCGGAGGGTAACCTCCGGTTTTTCGTATCTAAATCATAACAATACTTCTTCATATTGCTATAATTTGATTGACAAACATCATATGGAGTACTAAAATAATTGTCCTTTCTTTTTACGATAAGACGATAGGAGGTGTTCCCCATGGAGTGGACATTGCCGGATCATCCAGATGCGAAAATGGAAGTAAAGAGGCTTACACAAACCCTTCAGGTGATCCATACCGAAATCGGCAAGCTGGAAGCTGAAACCGGTGTTGGGGCGGATGAAGAACGAATCGTTAAGGTCCCAGAAGGCCTTGACGCGGATGAGCAGGTAGCTTTGAACATACTGCGTATGAAGCTGCAGTCATTGCATAACCTATCGCTGGCCCGAAGGCAGCCGTTTTTCTCAAGGCTAGATTTTATCCCCAAAGACGGCAAAGCGGAGACCCACTACCTGGGGCGCTGGGGTGTTCTGAAAACACCCGAGTACAGCGTTGAGGTGGTGGACTGGCGAAGTCCCATCGCCAACCTCTACTACTCCGGCCAAGTAGGTCCCATGTCTTACGAAGCGCCAGACGGCAAGGTGGAGGGGGAGCTTACACTCAAACGGATGCTCAGCGTCACACAAGGACAGCTGACCGGGATATTTGATTCCGGCGTTGTCAGCCAGGATGCATATCTGCAAGGCGTACTGGGGTCTGTTAGCACCGATAGGCTGAGGGAAATCGTAACCACGATACAGGCAGAGCAAAATATCGTCATTCGTCACGGTATAGGGA
Source organism: Bacillota bacterium (assembly GCA_023409955.1). Lineage (GTDB taxonomy): Bacteria > Bacillota > Clostridia > Christensenellales > Aristaeellaceae > JAEWAH01. Next base: position 35,021 of record JAEYQQ010000071.1, read on the forward strand.
AACCCTTAATTGTCCAGGGGGTAGCGGGCAGCGGAAAGACCACCATCGCATTGCACCGTATCGCCTGGCTTTTATATGCTTACCAGGATACCCTGGCACCGGCTTCCATGATGATTGTTGCCCCGAACCCATTGTTCTTGGATTATATCTCTGCCGTATTGCCGGATCTGGGTGTACAACAGGTTCAGCAGACCACTTTTTTAAGTCTCTGTAAGCAGCTTCTTGGTAAACAGATGGTGAAGGTTCGCTGGGAAAACCGTCTGGAGGATCAGCTGCATATGACAGATGACGAGCGGGCGATGCTAGGCGCTGTATTGAGGTTGAAAGGTTCTCTAAGCTATAAAGCAGCGCTGGAAGCGTATCTCAATATCTATGAGCAGCAAGTGATTCCTCAGGATGATGTGCGCTTTGGAAATGCTGTTTTGTACACAAGGGATGAACTTAAGCAAATCTTTTTAAGGCAGCTAAAGCCCTTTCCGCTGCGGCAGCGGGTAAGTGAACTTCAAAAGTATATCAAAGGTCAACTGCTCAAGGCTGTTGCGCACATGGAAGAACAGCTGGAGGCAATGTGCAAGGATCGGCTGGATGCGTTGATGGTTCGTTTGCCTGATGGAGAGGAAAGACGGACACGCACAGCCAAGCTGCTGGAAAGCCGTGAGAAGCGGTTGGCGCAGATTAAAGAGGAGCAGAAGCTGTTCCTGAAAAACTATCCGCATACCTGGCCTGCCATGTCAGTTCTGGAGGTATACGAGGCCTTTCTTGGTTATCTGGAAACGGAGAACATGTTTGGTGGCAATGGGCAGGAACTCATACGCCGAACACGTGAAATGCTGTCTGGGCGTGAAGCGGGTGCAGAAGACCTTCCAGCCATCATTGTGATTGGCCGAAAGGTGTGGGGGATTAAAAGGCTGGATGTTAAGCATATTGTCATGGATGAGGCTCAGGATTTTTCACCATTTCAATGTCAGTTGTTGAAAGAAATGGCTGGGCATGAATCGTTTACTATGGTAGGCGATTTGATGCAGGGCATCCATGGTGATGAGGGGATCAGGGATTGGGAGGATGTAGCCGGTCAGGTGTTTAATCACCAGGCTCAAAAAAAGCATCTGGTTATAAGCTATCGCAATACTGTTGAAATCATGACAGTTGCAAGCCTGATTGCATCACGTCACCCAGTGCCGAATCAGCCTAAAGCCCAGCCAGTTTTAAGGCATGGTGAAAAGCCCTTGGTTATAGCGTGCGGCAGCAATAAAGAGCGGATTGAGGCCATCGCAAGGCAGGCAGCCATGTGGCGGGAAGAAGGCTATCACAGCATAGCTCTTATTGAAAAGACAGAGGATGCCTGCAAGTTACTTCACAAAGCATTGCCTGCTGACTTAAACGCTAAGCTTATAAAATCTGGTGACAGCCACTTTGGCGGCGGAGTTCTTGTTCTCCCTGCTGCATTGGTAAAAGGGCTGGAGTTTGACTGTGTGCTGGTGGCTGACATAAGTGCGGAGAATTATCCAGATGAGCCATTTTACTGTCGGTTGCTATATGTGCTTTCCACAAGACCGCTTCACCGGCTGACATTTGTCCATTCTGGTGAGAAATCGTTGTTACTTGGGGAAATTCGTGAAGACAATGTGAATTTTTTGCATATGTCGGGCAAGGCTGGAAAAATACTACATAATGTTGTATAATCAAAAAGCAGTAGTTTTGCTTCTGCAATGGGAGATGTTATGAAAAACTACCGAGTGCAGAATACCACAAATAATAAAAAACCTAAGATACGTATAAATGCCGCTGTCTTAGTAGCATCAGGTTGTGCAGCCATACTTCTTATTGTACTGCTGTCTATGCATATGTTTACAGGGCAGGCTCTCCCTGCGCAGCAAACTGTTTTGTCAGAAGCAGCAAATGGACTGGACAACATTAGCATATCTGCAGTGTTTACGCCTGATCGCAAGACCCTTGAAGCAACACAAACCATGCGCCTTCAAAACAGAAGTGGACAAGCTTTAGACGATGTTGTTATAAGAACCTATGCAAACGCCTTCTTATCAGAAGAGTACAGCCCTGCTGCCATCGAAGACATCTATGACCTATGTTACCCTAATGGTTTCAGTCCCGGTGCAATTACCATGGAGCAGGTGTTGGTGGACGGTCAGCAGGCTTCATATGCGTATGACGATACTACCAAGACGATACAACGGATTGCTCTTTCACAAGCGTGGCAGCCGAATGATTGGATTGATGTCTTGCTGGAATATGAAATCATGATTCCAGATTGCAATTACCGCTTTGGCTATGCTTCAGATATCTATACACTGGGAAATACCTTGCCTGTCTTGTCTGTCTGGGAAAACGGTGCATGGCGCACTGAAGAATATTTTCCGCTAGGCGATCCCTTTTACAGCAACTGCGCCAATTATAACGTGATGGTAACCGTACCAAAGGGTTTTCAGTGTGCAGGTAGCGCCTATGGCCAGAGAACAGAAAAGGACGGGCAATGGATCTACTCATTCAATGCTTCCGCTGTAAGGGATTTTGCGCTGTCCATCAGCGACAAATTCGTTATTGCCCAGGAGACTGTAGACAATGTGTTGATCACAAGCTATGGGCTTAGCAGCAGTGATGCAAAGAAGGCATTGAAGTACAGCCGTCAAGCGCTGACCTGTTTCAATGAGCAGTATGGTGCGTATCCATATAATCACCTAGCAGTATCTGTGGTGGATTTCCCTTTTGGCGGTATGGAATATCCAGGGCTCATACTACTACAGAAGTCCTTGTATAAGCAGGAGGAAGAGAAAAACCTGGAGATCGTTGCTGTTCATGAGGTAGCCCATCAATGGTGGTACGCTGTTGTCGGTTCGGACCAGTACCATCAGCCATGGCAGGATGAAGCCCTTGCTGAATACTCTTTGCTGGATTACACAGAGCACTAATACGGGCAGGAAGCACGCGAAAGTATGGCTTTATCCAGGTTTGAAACAGCCATGCGCGTCACAGTGCCAAGAGGTGTTACACCAGGAAGCCCCATTGATTATTTCAGCACTATGTCAGAGTATTCGTTGGTTGTGTACCGCCGAGGGGCTGCATTGCTGGTTGCATTGGATACAGCGTTAGGCGATAAACTAGACGATTTCCTTCGAACCTATTATCAAAGACATGCTTTTCAGCTGGCCAGCCGGGACGAATTTGAGCAAACCCTCAAGGATGTTACCGGTCAGGATTGGTCAGCATTGATTGTGGATTACCTAGATACCTACATAGCAAACTGATATAACAATGAAAAGATGGTGCAATTATGGCTATTGAACCGCAGCGGGTTGCGGTGCTCATTCCTTCTCTGGAGCCTGATGATAGGCTGCTGCCCTATGTCCGGCAGCTTTTGGACAAAGGTTTTAATCGGATCATGGTGGTAGACGACGGTTCTGGACCATCGTATCAGGCAATATTTCATGATATCGCAGCGCTCGATGGCTGCCATGTCAGTTATCATGAAAAGAACCTAGGCAAGGGTGATGCCTTGAAAACAGGCATTACCCAAATCATGCGTCTCTGGCCGGATTGCCCTGGCATTATAACAGCAGACTCTGACGGCCAGCATACCGCAAAGGATGTATTGGCTATGGCTATTTGCCTGGCAGAGGGTGAACCAGACCTTTTGCTGGGTACACGAGATTTCTCGCTCAGTCATGTGCCTTCTAAAAGCAGAGCAGGCAACAGGATCACATCCTTTATTTTTTGGTTGTTATACGGACACTGGCTGAAGGATACACAAACCGGCCTTCGAGGTTTTTCTGCACAGCATTTTGATTTTATGCTCAATGTGGAGGGACATCGTTTTGAGTATGAAATGAATATGCTGATCGCCTGTGCAAGAGAAAACCTCCCCATGAAAGCAATACCTATTGAAACGGTGTACGAAAACCAAAACAGAGGTACGCACTTTCACCCGTTGAAGGATAGCCTTCGTATCTACCGTGTTATTTTCAAGAACTTCTTCCGGTTTATGTCATCTTCTTTTTTGGCAACTGCCATCGACCTTGGTATCAGCTTTATGCTGCTGGATCTTTTGCGCTCAGGTCCTCTGTCGGAATTTTGGCGAATCGCAGCTGCAACTGGCGTAGCTAGAATTCTCTCTGCCGGATTCAATTTTTTGATTAATAAGAAATTTGTCTTTCACTTTAAAAATGCAAGGCAAAAGCATGCGGATGCTGTTATTAAGTATACCATACTCTGCATTGGTGTGTGGGCGGTATCTTCAGTCTCAGTAACAGCAGCACATACATATCTGGGCATACCTGATAAGCTTGCAAAGATCCTATTTGATACATTAATGTTTTTTGTTAATTTCAGAATACAGCAAAGATGGGTATTCAAAAAGTATCCCCAGTACGCTGATCAAGGAGCAGAAATACGATGAGTGCAAAGAGGCTATTTTGTGCGATTGCATGCTTGCTGTTTGTGTTCTTCATGTCCAATGTTAAGGCGGAAGGCTATACGCTTCCCATCAACATTTCGGCAGGACCGCTTCCTAATCCGGCTGGGTTTATATCCGATACAGAGTATCAAGATGAGACTTTGTCTGTGAAAATGGAGTCCAGAACGGCTGATGGCTCTGTTTATCACATTGCTTGGATCAAGATCGCTGATCCTTCACAGCTCCGTACAGCTTTGGCTGGACCTTATGGTACCAAAAAGACGGCAGAAACATCTGATATCGCCAACGAAAACAATGCCGTTGTTGCGATCTCCGGAAATTATTTTCAATTCCGAAGTGCCGGCTTCGAAGTGCGTCAGGGCGAGATTCTTCGAAAAACGCCTAATACGAAGCTGGACTTGCTGGTAATTGATGACGCCAGTGATTTTCATCTATTTAAGAAATCGAACAAGAAGGAGCTCAATGCATTCTTGTCGGATCATACGCCAGTCAATGCACTGACATTCGGACCGGCCTTGGTAAAAGACGGTGAGGTTCAAACAATCTATAACAATTATGGCTTCTCACCGCAAGATAAAGCACCTCGGGTTGCCATTGGTCAAACCGGTCCCTTGCAATATGTACTGGTGGTGGTTGATGGTAGGCAGCCTGGATACTCCCGCGGTATCAGCATCAAAACCCTGGCTCAGTTCATGGGGGAGATTGGCTGCCAGCAGGCGTTTAATCTGGATGGGGGCGGTTCTGCAACCATGGTCTTTAACGGTAAGCTTTATAGCAACCCATCAAATGATGCTGAACGGAAAATATCTGACATTATATACATTGCCTCAGCAGTGCCAGAATCAAACTGGAAGTAAGACGTTAGCAGGAGTGATGATTAATGAACAATAAGCAGAACAGACTAACCGCATTGTACGCTGTATTGCTTGCAGTGATGCTGCTGGCAATGCCTTTGCTGATTCCTTCAGGAGCGGTTACACTATCTGCAGACCGTACCTATACGGACAATGCGCCGCTGATCTTTGAGGACTGGGATATGGAAGTCTTTGAAGAGGAAGAGATAACGCAGGAGCATGGGGAAGATAATTCATCCAACTCTACACTTTACATCAGCGTCAGCGGAGGTTCTTCTCCAGCGGCATCGCCTGCATCACTACCCATCGATTTTACGCCAGGTTTAGAGCCCAATCCAGCTGGTTTTGCTGAAAAAAGCTATCAGGATGAAAGCATTACTGTTACAATGGAAAGCCGGGAAGTGGGAGACTCCATGTATCATATTGCCCATGTAAAGATTGCGCACCCTTCCCAGTTGCGTACAGCGTTAGCTGGACCATATGGAACAAAAAAGACCAATAAAACCTCCACCATGGCAAAGGACAATTTTGCTGTAGTTGCCATGAATGGAGATTATTACAACAACCGGGAAGGCGGATACATTGCAAGGCAAGGTGAAACTTTTCGGAAAAAGCCTTCCAAGAATCTGGATGTATTGGTGATTGACAGCAAAGGTGATTTTCACATACTTGTGCAAAGTAATCCTGAGAAGCTGACTGCACTTATTAAAGACGAGGAGAACCCCATCATTCAATCCTTCACCTTCGGTCCAGCACTGATGGTGGACGGTGTGGTTCAGCCCCTTCCAGAGTCATATCCCTTCAACATTCGCCGCCCCGAACCCAGAGCAGCCATTGGGCAGATAGGGCCTCTTGAATATGTGATGGTTGTTGTGGATGGCCGCACAGATGATTCGCCGGGTGTAACAGTCGATACGCTGGCTAATTTTATGGCAGAGCTAGGATGTATCCAGGCATTTAACTTAGATGGCGGTAACTCTGCGACCATGATTTTCAACAATGCCTACTACAGCAGGAAAACAGACAATTCCGAGCGTTCTGTCAGCGACATCATTTATTTTGCGACAACAGTTGATCCCGCTTCATGGCAGGATTGATACTTTATACAAAGGAGAGGCAATATGTTTGAGGATGTTCAGTCCTTTGCCTTTTTGGGTGTTACTGTATACAAATACGGATTGTTTCTTTCCATAGGCACAGCCCTTTGGCTGTGCCTATGTGGATTTCTTGCACATAAAAGAGGCGTGTCTATCAGAACGGTTCTATTGACCGGCGTACTGTCAATTCCGATGGGGCTTATATTTGCAAGGATCACATTTAGCTTGATCAGTCTGGCCTACTATCTTGAAACCATTGGTCAGCCGGTAGCTATGCTGTATTTCTGGGACGGCGGATTATCCATGATGGGTACACTTCTGGGCGTCAGTCTGGCGGCGTGGATTGTTGCTAAGGTGAAGAAGGTCCCTTATGGTACGCTTATGGATGTATTGGCTGTTCCGGCCGGCGTGTTTCTAGCCTTTGCCCGGTTGGGTGAAGCCTATACCACCCTTGGGCGCGGCAAGATCATTGAAAATCAATGGTTGCAGGACATCGCTTTTTTCGGCATCAAGGAATCCTGGAGTGATGATGTATTTCATGCCGTTTTCCGCTACGAAGCGGCTATTGCCATTCTTCTTTTCATTGTCATGCTGATCCTGTTTTACTCAAAAGCAATCAGGGCAAGAGCAAAGCAAGGGGATCTAACGTTGATCTTTGGCGCATTGTTTGGCTCTTCGCAGGTTGTCTTGGAAAGCCTTCGGGATGATGGACATCTACTCTGGGGTTTTGTTCGGGCTTCCCAGGTGATCAGCATTTTACTGCCTGTTGCTGCTATTGTTGTATTTAGCACCCGTTTAATCAAGCGTGAAGGAGTAAGTACAAAGATGGTAGCATCCTGGGTGCTGGCTGTAGCATCCATTGCACTTGGCATCATCAAGGAATTTGATATTGATACCAGCAACAATCTGCTTAGGGAATATGCGATGATGTCATTGGGAATGGCTGTACTTGCATTAACAGCGGTGTATCTGTGGAGAACAGCAACAGATTCTAGGCTGCATGCCTGATCCTTCAAAAGACAGGGAGTGAGCACAATGGAGGAAAGCAAGGGTGCAATACGCCGATTTTTCTCATGGGGGTCGCTTCATACTTCAAAGGATAACGAGGAAGCATCCTTTGAAGCGATGGTGTATGCTAACAGTCTGCGCATAGGTGTGTTAGGGCTGCTTGGCGCACTTGCACAGGGTGTGAACCTTTACTCATTGATGAGTCACATCATCATGCAGGATCCATTAATGCGTTGGTTCTCATTCGCGTCTGTGATTGGTCTTGTCATCTTTGGACTGTTTTTTTTAAGACAAGATGCAAAAAGGCCAGCTATATCCATGCTGTGGCCTTGCCAGGCCGCTTTTGTGCTCTTTTATATAGTTGTAGACCTGATTATTCTTTTTATCAGTCGCCAAATGCAGGTGAGCACATTGCTCATGCTGCCGGTTGTGTTGCTGGGTATATTGGTATTAATGCCAGGTGTTATGCGCGTTGTGCTCTTTACCATATATATGGTGTTTATTCTTTTGTTTGCTGGGAATCCACTTGTTATGGTACAAGGCTTGATAGCAGTCCTTGCGGCTTATTTTTTGTCTTGGATGCAGCACCGTGTGCATATGGAACGGTTTATACTAACACTGGATGTTGAGAAAAGTGAACGGGAAAATGCGGAGCTTAAGCGCCGCATTGACAAAATGACTGTATGGGATGATCAGCTGCAAATGAACAGCCTGCGGGCAATGAGCACTTGGTTGGAAGCGGTTTGGCCTTTATGTGTGCGAAATAAAATCCCTGTGGCAGCAATTGTGATTTCACCGGATGGGATGGAAAATGTACGCAATGCAAAGGGGCAGGACATTGCACTAAAGCGTCTATTGCAATGTGCGCAGGCGTTAAAGCCATTTGTTCGCCGTCAGTCAGATTTTCTGGGCAGGTATGAAAATGATAAATTTGTAATTCTCTTTTCAGGACTTGCGAAGGAAGATGCCTATTTGTTGGCGAAGCGTATTACAGAGCAATGCAGGAAGCAAAATTGGAAGGACGATGAGCATACACCCATAACCCTTTATATGGGCATCTATTATGGTCTGCCCCGGGAAAATATGGTGGCAGCGCAATGGATTACTAAAGCGGATGATGCATTGGAACGGGTGAAAGCACAGGGAAAAGATGCTATTCTGATAGAGCAAGAATAAGGGCTTCAGCAATCCTTTCTCTTGCACCCTAAGCAAGCATCCAGTACTATGCTTTGGCCATCCAGCATAAGAAGCTGTTCACCATCCGTTGGCTGGTCATCAACAGGCATAAAGCCGTATTTTTGAAAAAAGGGTGTCATAACAGGTGATGCTTTCATGGCGATTTTTACCGCATTATGCTGTTGGGCTTTGAATAGCAAAAGCCTGACAAGAAAGTCTCCAAAGCCGCGTCCCCTGTACTTGGGGAGCACGCCTATGAAACCAAGCATAAAAGAACCATCTTCCCACCAGATGCGACCCGTGCCCACTGGTGTTCCTTCATATAGGGCTAGGGCTTGCCATGCCAAGGGATCGATGTGATCTATATCCAAATTAAAAATGGCATGACTTAAAAAAAGCGCCGGTTCGATGTCTGATCCCGGGGGAAGCCATTTTCCTTCCACCAAATCAACACCTGCTTTCCAGGAGGATTGTATTAATGAACGAAGACAAAATCAAACGGATCAATGAGTTGGCACAAAAAAAGAAGACCGTTGGACTGACTGAGAGCGAGGTTGCGGAACAGCAGGCGCTGCGCAGCGAGTACCTTCAGGCATTTCGCGCAAACATGCAGCAAATGCTGGATGGCGTATTTATTAAAGAAGAGGATGGTTCCGTTTCGCCGCTGAAAAAAAAGCGCCCTAACTAACAGTATACCCTTATGGTTGGTACCTGTCAAAGACAAAATGTTTGGCTGAAATCTTGCGTATATATGACGTTTCTGGTATAATTAAACCGTAACAAGGGGAAAGTACTTATACATTATGCATCATAACCGCTGCCGCAGGGGCTGTGGTTATGCAAAGAAAGCGGGGGTGATTCCATTGTACGAGGATGAGCAGGTGGATATCGTCGAAGGTACGGACGAGGAGGGAAATAAAGTCCTTCTGCAGGTCTTGGAATACTTCTTCTACAATGGTGAGGAATATGTGGTCCTTGGCGCTGCAGACGAGTGTGAAGACGAAGAATGCGAAGCCTGTGGACACGATCACGAACATGACCACGAACATGAAACTGACCTTTATATTATGAAGGTAATCACCACCGAGGAAAACGGTGAAGAAGTGGAAGAGTTCGTGCCCGTGGATGAAGATCTGATGGATAAACTGATCCAGGTCGTGCAAACCAACTTCAGCGAAGACGACGAAGATGACGAAGACCTGGAAGATGAGGAAGAGGACGAGGAATAAAACCCATAGTCCGGTTACTCAATAACTGCATAGTCTCAACCGGCCGGGCAGTATTACTGTCCGGCTTTTATCAATATAAGGGAAAAGGAAAACGTACCGGTATAATCGAAAATAACTTTATACGATACCATATCAATGAAAGCAGGATAATCATGACGGATGAACTTCGCCTGAAAATAGAAAATCTTCCTGACAGCCCCGGCTGTTATTTAATGAAACAGCAGGGTGAGATCATTTATGTAGGGAAGGCTGTGAACCTGAAAAACAGAGTCCGCAGTTATTTTCAGAATTCCCGCAACCATACGGTAAAGGTAGCAGCCATGGTTGGCAAGATCGATGATTTTGATATTATGCTCTGCTCCACCAATCTGGAAGCTTTGATCTTGGAATGCAACCTAATCAAACGTCATAAGCCCTATTACAATATACTGCTGAAGGATGACAAGCATTACCCGTATGTGCGTGTTGATATGCAAAAGCCATTCCCCAGGTTAGAGGTGGCACGGCGGATTGAAAAGGATGGAGCCAAATATTTCGGCCCATATATCGGTGCTACGGTTGTGCGTCAGGTGATGGAAGCGGTGCAAAACATATTTCCGCTGCGTACCTGCACCCTGGATCTTCCTTTAAAAGCGCCCCGCCGCCCGTGCGTGCAGTATGAAATCGGCCGCTGCCTTGCCCCTTGTGCCAATAAATGCACCACGGAAGAATATGCTGCCATGATGGAGCAAGTACTTAACTTTCTGGGTGGAAAGTATCAAGATGTCATCAACCGCATGAAGGCGGATATGGAGACAGCCTCAAAGGCCCTTCTCTTTGAGCGGGCGGCATATTTACGGGATAAGATACAGGATGTAGAGATATTGATGGAACGTCAGCGGGCCATACAAATCAGCGGTGCAGACCAGGATATTCTGGCCGTTGCCCAGGATGGGCTGGACGCAATGGTACAGGTGCTGTATGTACGCAATGGCCTGATGATCGGCGGGGATCACTACGTATTGCCTCAGGCTGGCTCAGACTCCAAAGGTGAGGTGCTGGCGGCTTTCTTAACCCAGTATTATGAAGATGGTAATTTGATCCCCAGGCATGTGCTTTGCCAGGAGCTTCCGGATAACCATGATGAGCTTGAGACCTGGCTTAGGGATGCTAGAGATGGCGCTGTAACACTGTCTACCCCAAAACGTGGTGAAAAGCATGATCTGGTACTACTGGCAGAAAAAAATGCCCAGGATGCTTTGGAAAAGCGCAATGCCCGCAGTGCCATTAAGGAAGAACGCACCACCGGTGCTGCGGCGGCACTAGGGGAGGCGCTAGGCCTTGATAAGGCACCACGCCGCATTGAAGGCTTTGATATTTCCAATACCCAAGGTGTGTTGAGTGTGGCTTCTATGGTAGTATTTATTAACGGGGAACCCGCAAAAAAGGAGTACAGGCACTTCCGCATTAAAACTGTGGAAGGGCCTAACGATTTTGCCTCCATGAATGAAGTGCTGGGGCGTAGGTTTCGTCACGGGCTGGAGGAGCAGAAGGAGCGGGAGGCGGCAGGCTTGCCCATGATCGGCGGCCGATTTTCAGATCTGCCCGATTTGGTTCTTATCGACGGCGGTCCGGAGCAGCTTGCCTTTGCACGCAGGGCCATGCAAGAAGCAGGGGCAAAAGTGCCTATGTTCGGCCTTGCCAAACGGCTGGAAGAAATCTTTCTGCCGGATAAGGATCTGCCAATCTTGTTGGATAAACGATCCCCGGCCCTGCATTTAATGCAGCGCATCCGTGATGAGGCACACCGTTTTGCCATAACGCACCACAGAAAACTTAGAGGCAAAGAAAACGTACACAGCCAGATTGAAGATATTCCGCAAATCGGTCCATCCAGACGTAAAGCGCTGCTAAAGCACTTTCACTCCTTGCAGGCTGTAAAAAATGCCACACTGGAAGAACTTCTAAACGTACCAGGTATGACCAGGCCAGCTTCGGAGGCAGTACTACAGTGGTCGTCGGAAACGAAAAAATAGGTACAAAAGGCTTTGCGTACGGGGGTCATATGATATGACCATAAGGAATGCGGCGAAAGTGTTGATTTTACACAATGGTAAGCTGCTGCTGATCAAATATCATAACAGAGCGGGGGAGGTGTGCTATACCATTCCCGGTGGTGGGCAAAATTGCCTGGAAACCATGGAGGAAGCTATCATCCGCGAATGCCTGGAGGAAACAGGCTATCATGTGCGTGTCGGA
>JAEYQQ010000043.1 GCA_023409955.1 Bacillota bacterium
TCAATCGCATGAATCAACACCTTGGCCAAATCCTCCTTGCTGCAAGTCAGGGTATGCCGCACAGGCAGGGTACGCAAAGATGATACCTGCTTAGGCATAGGCACACCGGTTTCAGCTTCCAGATGCAGTGCGCAGTCAAAGGCATCCAGGCCTACGGCTGTCTCCTGCCCAAACACCGCATCCGCCACATCAGCTGTGAACTTGAATGGATGAGCGGTAGATACGATAACAGCAGGCGTGTTGTCCCTGGTTCGCATACGGTATGCGTTTAACACATGGCTGGCCACTGCAGTGTGGGGGTCCATCAAATACTGGTGTCGCTGCCAAACTCGTTGTATTTCCCGGGCGGTGGCTAGGTCATCAGCATAATCCCCTTCGATGAGCTTTTGTATGCGGCTCAAACGCTCATCTCCAATGGAATAGCTTCCCTTTTCTTTCAGGTCCTTCATCCATTGCTTTACCAAATCTCCATCCCTGTCCGCCACTTCATATAGCAATCGTTCCAGGTTGGAGGATACAAGGATGTCCATGGAAGGAGACATGGTCTTAAAAAATGACCGCTGAATGGAGTATATGCCTTTGTCCAAAAAGTCTGTAAGCACATTATTTTGGTTGCTGGCGCACAATAACCGGCCCACCGGCAGGCCCATTAAATGGGCATAATAAGCAGCCAGTATATTCCCAAAGTTCCCGGTTGGAACCACAAAATTCACTGGATCCCCCAGTGTGACTGCACCTTTGTGAACCAGGTCGGCATAGGCTGAGAAATAATACACGATCTGTGGTACCAAGCGCCCAAAGTTGATGCTGTTGGCTGAAGAGAGAACCTTGCCCATGCCATTCATCTTCTCATGGAACTCCGGGCTGGAGAACAGCGTTTTTACACTTGTTTGAGCATCGTCAAAATTCCCCTGCAAGCTGATCACCAGGGTGTTGCTGCCGCCGGTGGTGGTCATCTGCATCTCCTGCACAGGGCTTACGCCATCTCTGGGGTAAAATACGGTGCAGCTTGTACCAGGAACATCCTTGAACCCTTCCAGGGCAGCCTTACCGGTATCCCCGCTGGTGGCAACCAGTATGCTAATCTCACGGTCCTCGCCATTTTTCTTTGCTGCAAGGGTGATCAGGTGGGGCAGCAGCTGCAGTGCCATGTCCTTAAATGCCAGTGTGGGCCCATGAAATAATTCCATCATGTAAGTACGGCTATCCAGGTCTGCCACGGGAGCAACCGCAGGGTGGCTGAACGCCCCTGTACCATAGGCCTTGTGGGTGGCTTCCTCAATCTCGGCAGGGGTATAATCATCCAGGTAAAGCTTTAGTATGCAGGCAGCCCTCTGTTCATAGGGTAAATGGCCCAGAGCTGAGATTTCCTCCAATGAAAGCTTGGGAAACATGGCGGGCACATACAGGCCCCCATCCGCTGCCAAACCGTATAATATGGCCTGGGAGGCAGTGACGCAGGCGCCGCCTCTGGTACTAAAAAAGGACATAACATTCACACTCCGGCATTTTGGTATCAAAAAGGAGCAGCGGAACGAGCCGCCGCTCCTTATCAACGAAGCAGGATACGATCAAATCACATATTTCTTGACGAACTCTGGCAGATTTTCGCTTTCTTCACTGATGGAGAGAATAAAATCAACACCATGCCGCTCACACAGCCCGTCCATGCGCTCAAAGAACCACTGGGAGTCCTTGATATCAATTTTTACAAGCTTCAGGAAAGCATCAATGAAGATGGTGCCAACATCAAAATTCTGTGCCAGCAGGCCGCACAAAAAGCCAAGGAACATTTCGGAGCTTACGATGCCATATTCGCCTGCGTTGATAAAGCGCACTTCATGACGAAGATCAAACATGTACCTGTTGTCATCATCTATAAAAAGCACATCGCTCTTGGATTCTTTAATGGAATGATTGGCTAAGTCGATAATGCGCTTGGTTTTTCCCGATCCCTTTTTTCCGTGTATTACCTGAATCATGGAGCAGCGCCTCCTTTTCGATTTTCCTTTGTTGGTATTATATCGCAAACTGTTCAATTATGCAAACAAATCAATTGAGTTAAGGACATTTGAGTTTACACCATAGTCTATTTCACTGTCAGATAGGTACCCGGCTTCTTATCTCCAGGAAGCCAACCGATGGCCTCCTCTGGAGGATGTCACATCCATCCAGCCTCATTGCTCTTGCTCTGCATTGGATGCGTCAGGGGTTGCTTTTTCCATCAACTCTCCAAGGGATAGCGGCGGCAGAAATCTGGGTTTTGCGCCAGTAAGGCGCGGATCCCAACGGCAGATTCCAGCATATTCGCACCATTGGCAGGCGTTGAAGGTCTTTGTTCTTGCTGGGGTTACGGATAGGATTCCGTTTCGCATGGAGGCGGCCAGCTTTTGTGCCGCTGTCCTTGCATGTTGCAAAAGGCCATGCATCTGTGCAAGATTGGCGGCGCTGGCATGTGCAGACAGGGAACCATCCTTGTTGAATACCTGCTTTAAGCTGATACCGTCCCGGTCCATGGCCTCAACGACTGTGGCATCACTTAGCACGATGCCCCGCAGCCGCAATAGCTGAGCAATTTCCTTTTCAGCCCGCTCTTTCAGGTCCGAATCCAAGTCCACCAAGGGATCGTCAATGTGAAAGTAAAAAGCCCCCGCAGGCTCTGAGCCAGGCTTTACAGACAGTGCTGCCAGCAGGTACAGCAGCAATTGCAGCTGAAGCCCGTAATAGATTTGTGTAGGGTCCAGTTCCCGGTGGCCGCTTTTATAGTCCACAACCCTAAGGTATATACTCTCGTCATTTTCATACATGTCAATTCGATCAATCACGCCCCGCAGCAGCACCGCGGTGCCATCGGCCATTTCCAGTTTTACAGGCGGAAGCAAACTGCCTGGAATGCCAAATCCGATCTCCGCCATCTTCGGCTGAAACTGGCTGCCCTGCATGTGTTGTGTGAACATCCATGCTGCACGCCGTATGGTTTTTAGGTACCGCCTTCCAAGGGCTACCGTCTGGGCGTTTTCTCCCAGGGGCCCATCTTTCCAGCTTTGTTCAATGGGCGTTAGGATGCCATCCATCAGGCTGTCGCACTCCGCCCTGTTGATATCCGGCCAGGCATCCATTTCTGCTGCCTTTTCCATAAAATCCTTCAACGCGCTATGGAAGAATGTACCCACATCAGCGTTGGTCAAGGACCATTCCTTCCTTGGAACAGGGCGCAGGCCGTAATGAACAAAGTGCTTATATGGGCATTGGGCGTATTCTTCCAGGCGGCTGACAGACATGGTTTCATGGCCGAACAATTTCAAGGCTGTCTCTTTGGGCAGCGGGTCTGTTTCCAGTGTGTCCGACAGCGCCGCAACAAGCTGCAGGGCCTTTGGCTGTGTATCGGGGTTTTGGTAAAGTGCAGCCCATGCATCCAGCCATTCTGGCGATAGTGCTTCCTCAAGTTGTGCCCCATCCCACAGGGTAGACAATCGCAATGCCAGTCCGTGCAGTGCCGGGCCTGGGGCCAGCGGTTCTCTGGGCCCGGAGGGGCCTGTAACGCCGCCGGCTTCTATCATCTTAGGGAAGATCTTGCTCTTTAGGGTGGATAAAAAACCGGCGGGACGCTGGCTTTGCCCGCTTTGGGTAGCTTGGGAATAGCTCATATACAGTTTCTGCGTGGGCAGCGTCAGCGTGCGCTTTAAATCTGTCAGCGCCAACTGATCGCGGCTGCTGCCGCTGACACCAAGATGCGTATCGGTTATTTTCTCCAGCTGCTGGCGTTCATCATCCATTAATAAGCTTTGGTTGCTGGATTGCATAAGGCTGTCGCCAAGCCCCAATACAAACAAAGCCTTCACGCTGCCTGGCATGCTGTGACCGATGTCTCCGCAGACCACCGTATCCTGGGTGGGCGGCAGCGCGCTTAATTCTCCGGCTGAAAAGCCTGCGGCCAGCCATGCCGCCACCTGGGTGGATGGGGCCCGCATGCCGGATAAAAGATCATGCATCTGATCCAGTGTCCCCAGCAGAAAATGCCACACCTGACGGGTTTTTGCCGCTTGTGCCGGCATGTCCATTTTCAGCAGCTGCTCTTCTTCTGCCTGCAAAGTGTGGTAAGCATCCACCTGCTCCAAAAGTTGAAAGATGGCCGTCAGCGATTCAGTGGCTTCGCTGGCATTGCGAAGAGCCTTTTGTAGCACCTCCAGGGGAGTAATCAGCGCCTTACGCACAGGCTCCAACCTTTGTATCTCCTCAGGCGTTCCCCGGGTAAAGGGCTTGCGCCACCGGTCGCCATAAATGCCGTTGGACAGGGCGTAGTTTTCCAGTCTGTAGCAATCCTCCGGCGAAACCGGTGAATAACCGGATTTCAGCATAGCGATAATATCCGTTCTTGGATATCCTTTGGAAACGGCCCGCAGAGCATGCAGCAAAAAGCGGATCAACCCGTGAGATGATACCGGCGTTTTGTCATCCAGATACAGGGGGATACCATAGCCTATCAGCACAGCCTGCAGTACGGGAGCGTATTCCTGCATGCTTCCTGCTGCCACTGCCATCTCGCCCCATGCAACACCTGTCTCGTGGAGCTTAACCATTCGAAAAGCTGCTTCATGGGCCTCGGCATAGGGGTTAGGGGCAGCGTAGACGCTGATGGCTTCTGGCGTATCCGGATAAGGTGTGGGCATAATATTAAACAAATTGGCTTCCAAATGGGCAATTTCAGGTGCAGCCTCCAGTGGCTTTGATTCAAGATAGGTCCATATGTAACCCGTGTTTTGCTTTCGCAGCTCCCGGGTAAACCGATGAGCGCTGCTGCGCACCGGCTCATACAAATCATGATCCGGCGCTTCCGGCCTGTCCATGGTTAAGGCAACCGTCATGCTGGTACACAATTCAGCTCCGGCGCAAAGGGTGTGGCAGAGCTGGGGAGAGAGTATATCAAAGCCGTATACAAAAATGTGTGCACCCTCAAACAGGCCGCTTTTAGGCAGCCGCCGGGCGGCCTCCTCCTGCACATCCTCACCGTCCACAAACCGCCCGGTAAGCTGCATCTCATAGGCCTGCCAGCACAGGGCGATATCGCTAAGCTTGCTTTTAAGAGCCCCGCCTGACAATTCGCTGGTGCTGGAAAGCAGAGCATCTGCTGTTATGCGTCCTCTTTTGAAATCGGCGATAAGGCTGCTCATCTTATCCACCAACCCGATGCTGCCTGCGGCCCTGCGGTAAAAGGTCAACTCCTTTTGTACCTTCATCACAGCACGGCTTAACGCCATGCGCTTGCCCCGGCTGTCCAGAGGCACCCGGCCGTCAGCACCTGCTGCGTCAAATATCCGCTGGGTCAGACGGGAGGGGGATAATACCTGTATGTTAAAAAAACCCGGCAAGTCAAGGCGGCGTATCAAATCCACCTCAGCCTGCAAGGTATACTGTTCGGGCACCAGTAAAAGGCAAATCTCACCTTTGTTGTATAAGTCTCCGATTTTGTCGATGATATGGGGCAGCAGCCTGTGCATTCTTCCGCCCAGAATGGTGACCTTTTCCATACACACCCCTCCAATGCCATTATGCCATGGGATAACCTGTCCGTCAAATGGAGCCTTTCAAAATGGGCGTAAATGGGGTATCATGGAATGTGCACAAGGGTGCCTATGTTGCGGGTACTGCTCTGCTATTCCTGCACGAGGTCATATATAAGCTTGCTCTTTGCAGTCTTATGAAACATACTGGCAACGATGACCGAGTTTTAATCAAGGAGGATACCATGCAGTTTGAAGATACCATTGCTGCCATTGCCACTGCCACAGGGCAGGGCGGCATCGCCATATTGCGCATCAGCGGCCCTCAGGCCGAAAACGTGCTACGCCGTATTTTCCGTCCGGCAAAAGGCGAAAGAGAATCCTTCCCCTCTCATTTGATGATGTATGGGCATGTGGTCAATGGCAGCGAGCCGGTGGATGAGGCCATGGCGGTTTTCATGCGGGCCCCCCGCAGCTATACTCGGGAGGATGTGGCCGAGATCCATACCCACGGCGGACGGCTCATGGCCAGCCTTGCCCTGGAGCTGGCCCTTGGGGCAGGCGCCCGGCAGGCGGAGGCTGGGGAGTTCACCCGACGGGCATTCCTAAATGGCAGGCTGGATTTAAGCCAGGCAGAGGCTGTTATGAGCCTGATATCCGCCGGGGGCAGGCAGGCTGCCAAAGCCGCCATGCGCCAGTTGCAGGGCGGCCCCAGTCAGTTTATTCGCCATGCGCTGGACAAGCTGTATGTTATAATGGCCGGGTTGGAAGCCGCCATCGATTATCCTGAAGAAGTAGAAGAAGCAGAAGCCACCCAAAATCTCCGGGAAGGTGTACTTTCTCTTGCAAAAATGCTGGAGGATGCCTTAAGTGAGCGGGGAGTGAAAATGCTGGAGCAGGGCATGAATGTGGTGCTTTGCGGCCGGCCCAACGCCGGGAAAAGCTCTTTGCTCAACGCCCTGTTGGGGGAGGATAAGGCCATTGTTACCGATGTCCCCGGCACCACCAGGGATATTCTCACCGGCACCATGGAATTAGGCGGATTGCCGGTGGTGGTAAGTGATACAGCTGGTCTTCGGGATACGCAGGATATGGTGGAGAAAATTGGTGTAAGCCGGGCGCAAAAAGCCATCAGCCAGGCGGATGCGGTGTTGTTGGTGATCGATGCCGGCCAACCCCTGAGCCAGGAAGATATATCGTTTATGCAAAATCCTCCGGAGGGCGACTTTGCGGTGGTTCTGAATAAGAGCGATCTAACCGCCTGCATAACGGCGGATGAAATTAAGAATCAGTATCCGTCGCTGCCTGTCATTGCCTTGTCTGCCCTGACAGGGGAGGGACTTTATGCGCTGAAGGCATATCTGAAAGAAAAGGCCGGCGAGCCTTCCCGTCTTGCCATTACCACCTCCCGGCATTTATCTGCAGCCAGGCGTGCCATAAGCAGCCTGCGTCAGGCGGCGGAAAGTGTAGCCCAAAATGTCCCCCTTGACCTTGCGGCAGTGGATCTGCGGGATGCCCTTGCGGCCCTTGGTGAGATCACTGGTGATGAGGTGGAGGAGCGAATTTTGGATCAGGTGTTCTCCAATTTCTGCGTAGGAAAATAGACTGCAATATACCGATTGCTTTCTATTCATGTTGTCATACCCGAAATATAATCGCAACAAGCACAATACATAAAGCTGGTTTCCATAAAGTATGTATCGGGTTTGCCAATGAGAGAAGCAAAGAGGGTTGCTCAGCTGTGTTCCGAGTTTCTATTTCTTCCAATTGGCCTTTATTGATGTTGGCAAACAGTTCGGCATATTGCTGGTTGGCAAAGGTGTAATAAGCCATTTTCCTTAAAGAATCAACAGGGGCAATGGAAACACTTGTTTCATGGGCTGCATGGGTATCGCCAAGGGTAGGAGCTTTTACCCATTTATATGCAGGAACGATATATGCCGCAAAGCCACATAGAATAGAAAGAACAAACCCCATTGGAATACCTCTTTGGCTGGTTAACAATGTCATAAAAAAAGTAACAAAGATAGCAAGCGCCATAAGGCCAACATTCTTTTCCCGGAACCTGCTTCGATGATTTTGGCAATCTTCACACAGTGAGAATTCTTGCGAAATTGCATTATGCTTTTCGCTTTCACTTTTGAAAGGGTGTTGCAGCTCCTTCACATATACTTTTTTATGTGTGGGCGTCAGGCAGCAGGTGCATAAGGAAGGCACTGCCACCAAATCGACAGGTAACATTACTTGATAGGCTCTGTCCCTTTTGGTAATTGGCTGAGACTGTACCCGGTAAGCTGTTGCCTGATGGTTCATTTCAACCGAAGCCGTAGTCGCAGCCGCAGCCGCAGCCGTAGTGGTCATTTTCTTTTCTGAAACAACGGAAGTAGCGGCGGATGCCTTGGTGATTGGAATGGAAGCGTTGGGGTCTGGGGCTTTATTAAAACCCGCGATGGCATGTGCATACTTTTTATTTGTGGCATGGGACATGTTGTCCCTAATCAATTGATAGAACGTCTCACGTTCCTTATCACTTAACTGACTAACAGCCGAATGAACCATGTCTTTGGCGTCCGTCCAAAGATGCTTCAGTTCCTGTTCCACATCTGCAATGCTTGCAATGGCCGGAAACTTGGCAATCTTTCTGTCGGCATGAATCAGTTCCAATAGATCCGAAGAAGTAAGACGGGCAAAAGCAATAAACAATTGAATGTACATGGCATAGAGGTCTTTTGCTGCTTTCGGCTGCTGTTTTACAAAAGTATACATGTGAAAGTTGAATGCTGAAATGGTGGGAATCTTAGCAATGTCTGGTACGGATTGAGCGGTATCACTTTCAATAATAGAAATGAGGGTATTTACCGTATCGGCTGAACATCCTGGAAACCAGCGCAGCTCTTCACGCAGCCGATTTTGAGGATCTGTCAGCCTTCTCAGCACCTGCTGATAATTAATATCCTTGTTTTGAATGCCTTTTTTACTGGCCAAGGCAGACAGCTTCCATTGGTTGCAGTGCGGATCAGCGCCAAGCAGATAAAACGGATGGTCAACCAGCTTCATTTGTATTCTCCTGCTTCCTCAAATGGATTCTATTCGATTGTTTGCCAAGATCCTGGCAAGACGATCCTTTCAAGCCTTTGGACAGCCTTGCAGAAGTTCATGCCCATTAATCAATATAAATGAAGGATCCTCAGATGAGCCTTGATTGCTGTCGTCAAGAATATTTTGTCGATGCTTTAAAAAGTAAAGTAGCCTTCCGAAGATTCATCAGCGTACGGTCTACTCCCTTTGAACGGCAGCATGGCTTTACATATCATTCGTCAATCTCAAAATGGTCAGTGCCATCCGGGATGACATAAGATTCATTTTATGCGGTTCTGTTGTGCCGATGACATTTCAAATGATTTCACCGCTATCTTCACCGACATAAATTCGATAATTTGCAAGATGCTCTTCTGTCTTTTGAACATAACCAGCAGCCATTTTCGGCTTCCCATGCCGCGGGCATCATGGATAACGCATGAAAGTCTTCCGGTATCGCTGCTGGGCATTTCAAATCCGCTTATCATATCACCCCTCAAAGGGCGGTACATAAGCCGCATCTGCCGAAAGTGCATCCTGCTCATAGCCGGGCAGGCCAAGGGACAGCATATGGTCCCGGACCCGCCTGTACTCTTTTTCTGTGATCCGCCTGTTAAGCCCCGGAATGCTGACTTCGTTCATGGGCACGTACTGGCGCATAAGGCTCACCGTTGTACCTTCCGGCAGGTTTTCCGCAATCCAGTCCAGCAGCTTGATGCTCTCACCGGTGAGACCAGGCAGTATCAAGTGACGAACCAGGGTCCCCTTTAGCATAA
>JAEYQQ010000052.1 GCA_023409955.1 Bacillota bacterium
GTGAAGAGCAGGCGGTAAGCCCTTTAATTTTGCCTAACTGCATCTAGTTGTTGTAATAGTCGAAATAGTCAAACAATTCAGATTGCAGATACTTCCACGTGCTTGACAGCACCTTCTTCCAGATAAATACGTTCCCATCATTTGATTATGGGATCGTATCCAAGTTCGATTTGACGCATCACTTCTTTATAGCTTAGCCGTTCTTTTGTATGGTTTCTATCTACCATCTGCTTGAATTCGCTTGTGTATCTTTTATTTAGTACTCCTTTTGTCATAGAAAAACACCCCAATCGTTTTCAGTATATCATACTGTCCAACAATCGGGGTGCAGTTCAAAATATGGCGTGTTTTTTTACGGGATCCTTTACTTCAGCCCCTTTTATTCATAGCTTATTCGCTTTTCATCCTTTCAGCTATTGCAAGAAGGAACGCCTCACTGCTGACGCCCATGGCCTTCCCTTCAAACAACACCGCCAAGTCCTTGGTCATCACGCCGCCCTCGATGGTATCCAGGGTAGCCTTTTCTAGTTTTTCAGCAAAGGCCTGCAAGCTTGCATCCCCATCCAGCTCACCACGCTTTTTCAGCGCACCTGTCCAGGCAAAGATGGTGGCGACAGGATTGGTGCTGGTCTCCTCACCCTTTAGGTGCTTGTAGTAATGCCGTGTAACCGTGCCATGGGCTGCCTCATACTCAAACACCCCATCCGGGGATACCAGCACGCTGGTCATCATGGCCAGAGATCCAAAGGCAGTGGCCACCATATCGCTCATAACGTCGCCGTCATAGTTTTTGCAGGCCCATACAAACCCGCCGGGGCTGCGCATCACCCTGGCCACAGCATCGTCGATCAAGGTATAGAAATATTCGATACCAGCAGCTTCAAAATCAGCCTTGTATGTTGTGTCATATATCTCCTGAAATATGTCCTTAAACCTGTGGTCATACGTTTTGGAAATGGTATCCTTGGTGGAAAACCACAGATCCTGTTTTTGCGACAAGGCATACCGAAAGCAGGAATGGGCAAAGGATTCAATGGAATCATCCGTATTATGCATGGCCTGAACGATGCCTGCACCTTGAAAGTCTTGCACTTCTGCCCGCATTTCATGGCCATCCGCACCGGTAAACACAAGCTCAGCCTTTCCGGGCCCAGGTATCAGTAATTCTACTCCCTTATATACATCACCATAGGCATGACGGGCAATGGTGATAGGTGCTTTCCAGGTTCGAACTGTGGGAGATATGCCCTTAACCAGCACAGGTGCGCGAAACACAGTACCATCCAATATGGCACGGATGGTGGCATTTGGACTTTTCCACATTTTTTTAAGGGAATACTCTTGAACGCGCTGGGCATTGGGGGTAATGGTAGCACATTTGACTGCTACACCATACTTCTTTGCAGCCATGGCACTCTCATACGTCACCTTGTCCTCCGTCTGATCACGCATGGGCAGGCCAAGATCATAATATTCCGTTTTCAGGTCGATATAGGGCAAAAGCAAATGCTCCTTGATCTTCTTCCATAGGATCCGGGTCATTTCGTCGCCGTCCATCTCTACCAGCGGCGTTTTCATGGCAATCTTGTTCATGGATGCTCCATCCTTAAGCTTGTATTTGCTTTTATCATTCTACCCGCTGATGAAAAATTGGGCAAGATTACAAACAGCAAAAGAACATTTGGCAAGAATTAGATCATTCTCCCTTTGCCATAACCTCCTTGCGAAGGCTGTCCAAAAGGAGTACAATGACATCACGCAGCAGCCCTGCGTGATTCGTGTAAGGCAGAGTAGGTTTGGGCGCGTCAAGTGTTCATGAACGGGGAGTTGTCATGAAACGAAACGGAAGGGTCTCCCTTCTGTGCGGTGCCCAAGGGTATAGGATGGCAAGGATGCAATGCACACCTTGAAACATCTGTTTCCCACAGCCGCATCCCACTGCTTCATGCTCATGGGCGCCCCTAGCGAATCTTATTTTGGTTACCTAAGATTCGAAAGGGGGAGTACCATGCAAAAATCATTGCGCGCACTTAAAAAGCCGCAAACCCTGGTTCTGTTGGCCTTGTTGATCGCTTTACAGGTTGTAATGACCCGTTTCCTCTCTATCATGCCCGCCCCATGGCTTCGTATCAGCCTTGGATTTCTGCCAATTGCTGCCGCCGGCATGCTGTTTGGGCCCATTGCCGCTGCTTTGGCCGGGGCCCTTGGTGATGTGGTTGGCTTTTTTCTTTTCCCCAGCGGCACCTTTTTCCCAGGCTATACCCTTACAACAGCTATGTCAGGCTTCTTTTATGGCCTGTTCCTATTTGGTATTTATAAAGAAATCCGCCATGCAAGCAAGACTGTCTGGCTGCGCATACTGCTGTGCGAGCTAACCGTTACCGTTGTCTGTTATCTGCTACTCAACACCCTTTGGGCGCACATCACGGGAGGCAAAGCCATACTCGTACTTCTGCCCACCAGAGCAGTGAAGAATATCGCCCAATATCCCATCAATGTCTTGCTGTTGATGGAGATCGGCATACTCTTAAAAAGGCTTCCCTCCTCGCTGCGGCCTTCACTAGTCTGAGTAGAGTCATCCCTCTTATATCAGGAGGTTTTTCTTATGCCTGTTTCCAAAAAAGCAATATTGGCCGAGCTATCACGGCTGTACCCAAACCCAAAGCCCGAATTGAATTTTACCAATCCTTACGAGACACTGATTGCCACCATTTTATCTGCCCAATGTACCGATAAGCAGGTGAACAAGGTTACTCCCGCCGTGTTCGCCGCATACCCAGATGCGTTTGCCATGGCAGCCGCCACGCCGGAGGAATTGTACCCCCTGGTGAAAAGCTGCGGCTTTAAGACGAAGGCAACCAACATAGTCATGGCTTGCCGGGAACTTGCTGCCAAGCATGGCGGCCAGGTACCCGATACCTTGGAAGCGCTGACTAAGCTTCCAGGCGTAGGCCGAAAAACCGCCAACGTGGTTATGGCCAACGCCTTTCAAATCCCTGCAATTGCGGTAGATACCCATGTGTTTCGTGTTAGCAACCGCTTGGGGCTTGCAGTTGCAAAAACGGTGGAAGAAACTGAACGCCAGCTGCAAAAAGCCATCCCTAAGGCTGATTGGCGGGATGCCCATCACTGGATGATTTTGCATGGCCGCAGGGTATGCAAAGCCCAGAGACCGGATTGCGAAAGCTGCACGCTAAGTGGACTGTGCAAGCATTACAAGTCTACTAAAAAAGCCACCAGCAAAACTGCTGCCATCACGGCAAAAGAAGCTTAAATCAATAATCATTGCAATCAAGCATAGGCGCGGGGCAGGGGGTTTTTGCATAATTTCCCTGTCCCGCCATTTTCATACCTATATCTCGCTTGTGCCCTTTTCGCCGGGTTCTTTTCATGGTATAATGGAAAAGCTATGTCTTGACAACTTTTGTGTATCTGGATAGGAGGAACACTGTGTCCCTTTTTGTTGATCATGTAACCATCACGGCCAAGGCCGGCAACGGCGGCAACGGCTGTGTTTCCTTTCACCGGGAAAAATTCGTACTGAACGGCGGTCCCGACGGCGGGGACGGCGGCGTAGGCGGCGACATCGTTTTGTTGGCCGACGGCAACATGCACACCCTGCTGGATTTCCGCTTCAAAACCAAGTATACCGCCGAGAACGGCGCTGATGGCGCAGCTACCCGCTGCACAGGTAAAAAGGGCGAGCGCCTGATCATCAAAGTGCCCGTGGGCACAGTGGTCAAGGACAAGGAAACCGGTGCAGTTGTAGCCGATATGTTTACCCCCGGCCAGGAAAAGATACTCCTAAAGGGTGGCCGCGGCGGCTGGGGAAACAGCCACTTTGCCACCCCTACCCGGCAAGCACCCAACTTTGCCAAGCCTGGTGTCAAAACCCAGGTTCATACATTTCAGCTGGAACTGAAAACCATTGCGGACGTTGGTCTGGTTGGCTATCCCAATGTAGGCAAGAGCACCATCCTGTCGGTGGTCACAGCTGCACGACCCAAAATTGCTAACTATCACTTTACAACACTGACACCAAACCTTGGCATCGTCCGCCGGCATGGCAACGACTTTGTTATGGCCGACATTCCCGGCCTGGTGGAAGGTGCCAGCACTGGTGTGGGGCTTGGACTTGATTTTCTACGCCATGTAGAGCGCACCAGGCTTTTATTGCACGTCGTTGATATATCTGGCTGTGAAGGCCGTGATCCAATTGCGGATTTTGACCAGATCAACAGTGAGCTTGCTCAGTACGGCGATCTAGCCAAGCGGCCTCAAATCGTTGTATGCAACAAGTGCGACCTGCCTGAATCTGCAGAGAATGTGCAGCGTATGCGCGAGCATGTGTCGGGAAAGGGTTTGCCCGTATTTGCCGTCAGCGCCGCTACCCGCCAGGGCTTTGATGCGCTGATGGATGAGACCAGCCGCCTTCTAAACACCCTGCCGCCGCCAGCACCCTTTGAAACAGAAGAACCGCTCTTTGAAGTTAAAGACACAGAAGGTTATACCGTTTCCAAGGATGACGATGTGTACGAGGTCACTGGCCCGGCCATGGTCCGCCTGCTGGATAGCGTAAACTTTACTGAAGAAGAAAGCATGAACTGGTTCCATCGTACCCTGCGCCGCATGGGTGTGATTGATGAGTTGCGTAAGGCCGGGGCCGAAGAGGGCGATACCGTCCGCATTGAAGACATGGAATTTGATTTTGTGGAATAAGGGGTAAGAAAGCATGAGTCTTACAAGCAAGCAGCGGGCAACGCTTCGCAGCATGGCCAACACCATGGAAACCATTTTATACATTGGGAAAGAGGGCATTTCAGCAAACACCATCAAGCAGGCATACGATGCGCTGGAAGCCAGGGAACTGATCAAGTGCGGCGTACAAAGAGGCGCACCCATGGATGCCAGGGAGGCCTGCCAGAGCCTGTGCGAGCAGACCGGTGCCGAGCCGGTGCAATGCATTGGCAGCCGCTTTGTCATCTACCGTCAGAGCCGTGACAATCAAAAGATATTTCTTGAGGCCTGATAACATATCGTTATCGTAATCAAAAGGGGCATCCCATAGCGGGAGGCCCCTTTTGATCATTGACTTTTATGTGTGGCAAGTCAATAAAGCGGAAAGTTTTTCATCAGCTCCACAACCTGGTTTTTCACCTCGCCGCAAGCGCCCTCGCCTTCTTTGATGATTCTTGCAATAAAGGATACAATCTTGGCCATATCCGCTTCCTTCATTCCACGGCTGGTAACAGCAGGCGTACCCACGCGAATGCCGCTGGTTACAAAGGGGCTGCGCTGTTCGTTGGGTACAGTGTTTTTGTTAACCGTAATATTGGCAAGGCCCAGGAGGCGCTCCAGCTCCTTGCCCGTCATTTCTGTTCCAGTAAAGTCCAGCAGCATCAGGTGATTATCCGTACCACCAGATACCATGCGAACATTCTCTGCTGTAAAGGCATGTTCCATGGCCTTGGCGTTTAATACGATCTGATGCTGATAGGCCTTGAATTCCGGCTCCATGGCTTCCTTAAAGCATACGGCCTTAGCAGCGATAACGTGCATCAAAGGACCACCCTGGGTACCCGGGAAAATGGCTTTGTCAATCTCTTTGGCGTACTGCTCCCGGCACAAAATCATACCGCCTCTGGGCCCCCTAAGCGTCTTGTGAGTGGTGGTGGTTACAAAGTCGGCATAGGGCACAGGGTTGGGGTGCTCCCCAGCTGCAATCAAACCGGCGATGTGGGCCATATCCACCATCAGCATGGCACCGACAGCATCAGCAATTTCACGCAGCTTGTCAAATTCTATGATTCTGGGATAGGCGGATGCTCCTGCCACGATCATCTTCGGCTTTGCTTCCTTGGCAATATCCATCACATGATCGTAATCGATGCGTTCAGTATCAGGCTCTACCCCATAGGGCACAAAGCGGTAATACTTGCCGCTCATGTTCACGGGGCTGCCGTGGGTCAAGTGCCCACCATGGCTCAAATTCATGCCCAATACTGTATCGCCGTAATTAAGCATGGCAAAGTATACAGCCATGTTGGCCTGGGCGCCGCTGTGGGGTTGCACATTGGCATGGTCCGCACCAAATATCTGCTTGGCCCGGTCCCTGGCCATGTCTTCCACGATATCTACATACTGGCAGCCGCCATAATAGCGCTTGCTGGGATAGCCTTCGGCATATTTGTTGGTCAGATGCGTGCCCATGGCAGCCAAAACCGCGGGGGACACAAAGTTTTCAGAGGCGATAAGCTCAATATGCTCCCGCTGACGTGTAAGCTCCAGCTCCATAGCCTTTGCCAATTCCGGGTCCGCATTCCAGATGGCTGAAAAATCCATGCTGCGCCCTCCTGTTATCCGAATGTTATTCCTCATTATAGCAACATTGTTCCCCTTCATCAAGGGAAATGCGGTTTTTTATCTGTATTCAGCGATTGACTGATGGCTACGCTTTACGCAGACACATAGCAAATGATGCTTCACCAATGTTTACGGATTCTAGTATCAAACCAGTATTCTGGCAAAGCACACGAATATCATCAACAGATTGCCCCCTGGTCCAGCTGATACCATAGGTAGGCGTCATTGTAAGCTCGTTTAATTACCTCAAGCGGCACCAGCAGAACATCGGCTGAAGGTTATTGCGGCATGATTGCATCCCAAGCATATAGGCGCCCGCCGGGCTTCAAAACACGATATGCTTCTTCAAGCGCCGTGGACAGCTCTCCTTCTCCCATATACATCAGGGTGTAAAAAAAGGAGACATTGTCAAAGCAGTTATCCATAAAGCCCAGTTCACAAGCATCCATAACGATCTTCAGCCCAATATCCGGGCTTTCCACCAGCTCATCCCACCGCTTGTCTATGGCAACGACCCTAACCCCGGAATGGCAAGAGATAACCCCATCCCCTCCTCCGCCGATGTCCAGGATGCTGCCTTGAAGATGAATGCCCCGAAGGTCTATGACTTGCTTGGTGATTTCATACATTTGCATTTTTTCAGCAGCTCCTTTTGAAGACAGCGATATACGTAAACCATAAAATATCAAACAAGGGAACGCATTTTGCGTTCCCTTGAAAAGCATCGAAATAAAACACCACATCATTCAGACCAGGCAAACCTGCAGCACCTTCCAACTTGCGCTTACTGCTGCTTCCTTCCGGACCTGACAGGGTTCACACCATGGAATCGCACAGGACCCAGCCATCATCATGATGCGGCCTTCCTATTCTACCCGAAATGGGCTTAAAATGCAACCCCAAAAGTAATGAATAAAGGAAAGGGCCTTTCAAAAAGCCCTTTCCTTTATTGTTATAGGATATACCTACGTACATCCAAATCTTTGTTTTCCCGATGGAGATGTTCCATCACGTAGTCGCCGTTAATGTTCAAATGCACTTGGGGCATATTGTCACCGCCAGCATTAAAGGAGATATCCTCCAAAAGATCTTCAAATACCGCATGCAGGCGGCGAGCCCCAATATCCTCACCGGATTCATTGGCGCTGAATGCCACACCTGCAATGGCCTGGATAGCACTTTCGTCAAACTGCAAGTGCACATTATCCACTGCCAGCAGTGCCTCATATTGACGGGTTAGGGCGTTGTCAGGCTGGGTCAGTATCTTGCCAAAATCCTCCTTGGTGAGGCTTTTCAAATTCACATGGACAGGGAAACGGCCCTGAAGCTCCGGGATCAGGTCAGTGACCTTGGCCACATGGAAAGCACCAGCTGCGATAAATAACATAAAGTCGGTGCGAACAGCGCCATACTTGGTGTTGACGGTGCTGCCTTCCACAATAGGCAAAATATCCCGCTGCACGCCTTCCCGGCTAACATCCGGGCCATGCCCGGAAGAGCGGCCGGCGATCTTGTCGATCTCATCAATAAACACAATACCGTGCTGTTCCGCCCGGCGCACCGCTTCTTCCTGAACAGCATCCTGATCGATAAGCTTTTGAGATTCCTCCGCCAGCAGGATCTTCCGCGCTTCCTTCACCTTTACCCGGCGGATCTTTGTCTTTTTGGGCATCATACCGCCCATCATATCACCAATGCTGATGGAACTGCCGCCCACCTCCAGCTGAGGCATGGATTCCTCCACCTCAACCTCCAGCTCTCGCTCCTCCAACTCACCACGCAAAAGCTGCTGCCGAACTTCCTCTTTCTTGACGGAAAGCTTCTGCTGCTCTTCTCCTGACAGTTCAGGCTCCTTTTTGTTCCCAAGTAGAAACTCCAGCGGGTTGCCGCTATTCTTTTTCGGCGGGTGGGTTAAAAGCGTAACCAGCCGGTCCTCAGCCAGTACCTGGGCCCTGGGCTGCACCTTTTTTTCATACTCTTCCTTGACCATACGCACAGAATTCTCCGTTAGGTCACGGATAATGCTCTCCACATCACGGCCTACATAGCCCACCTCGGTAAACTTGGTGGCTTCAACTTTGATAAAGGGAGCGTCTACCAGTTTGGCCAGGCGGCGGGCGATCTCGGTCTTGCCAACGCCGGTAGGCCCAATCATCAATATATTTTTCGGATAAATTTCCTCACGGATATCATCGCTTACCTGAGCACGTCGGTAGCGGTTTCGAAGGGCGATGGCCACCGCACGCTTGGCTTCCTCCTGGCCGATGATGTATCTATCCAGTTCCCGAACGGTTTCACGGGGAGTCAATGTTCTCATGAATCGTCCCTCCATTACACCACTTCCACCGTGATGTTCCCATTGGTGAACACACAGATGGATGCGGCAATACGCAGTGCCTTTTCCGCGATCTCGGCGGCGGACAGGTCGGTATTTTGCACAAGCGCACGTGCAGCAGCCAAGGCATAATTCCCGCCGGAGCCAATGGCGGCTACGCCATCGTCAGGATCAATCACTTCACCTGTGCCGCTTAAGATCAGCATGCTTTCCTTATCGGAAACAATCATCATGGATTGCAGCTGGCGCATAACCTTGTCACCCCGCCAGTCCTGTGCTAGGGCAACTGCAGCCCGCTCCAAATTGCCGCCGCACTGGGTCAGCTTATCTTCAAAGCGCTCGCACAGCGTAAAAGCATCAGCAACAGAACCAGCAAAGCCCACAGCCACCTGTCCGTGATAAAGCCTGCGTACTTTTTTTGCAGTAGACTTAAAAATTGCATTTTCCCCCATGGTTACCTGTCCGTCACCGGCAATGGCTGTTACCCCACCCCGGCGCACGGCACAGATGGTAGTTCCCATCATGGCCATAACGATAAGTCCTTTCGCGTATTACTGTGCAAAGATCCATGCAGCAATATCGGCTGCCGCTGTTTCATCCATCCTAGCAGGTGTGTCATACTCCTGAAGACTGTACTGGTATGCAGGGTCACCGGTATACTTCATCAGCAGGTGATTCAGTTCGGGGTACAGCTTCCTGGTGACATATGCTTCACTGCCGACTGCCTTTTCCCAAGCCTCCCATCCGTTTGAAAGGTTTACCTGGAAATCTGCTCCGCCTTGAAGGATGAAAACAGGAAGCTTGAGTTCTTTCATGATGGCCGCCGCATCAAAGGAGCGCATATCCTTTACATAATAGCCAGGCAGCCCAAAGAAGGTTTCCGCCTTCAGCTGTTCATCCGTCAAGGCATCAATGCCGTTGAGCTTTTCCACCTCGGCATCCACCAGCGGCTGCTGAGCATTGCGGACTTCCTCGGTCTGCTTGGCCAGCAAATCCATATTCTGTGTAAGAATGATATCTGTCAATTGCAGGGGAGATCCGTTCATCAGCACCATACCGGCAAACAGGCCTTCGCTCTCCTTTGCGATGCGGGGTCCCAGCATGGCACCTAAGCTATGGCCAGCCACATAAATCTTGGTGCTGTCAATTCGGGGATCCGCTTTGAGAACATTACCTGCCAATATGGCGTCGATAATGGTCTCTTCCCGTACAGTCAAGCTGCTTACCATATCAGCGGTGAACTTGGCGCCATGGGTCATGGTTCGTTTGTCATAACGGATGGATGCTATACCTTTTTCTGCCAGCATCCAGGCAAGGTCCCGAAACATTTTGGTCTGGCCCACTTCCTCATCCCAGTTCCCAGCCCCGGAGCCGTGCACCAGCACCACAGCTGGAAGGCTGCTGCCGCCCTTGGGAAGAGTCATAATGCCAGGCAACGCCCATTCCCCTTGGCCTACGGTAACTTCTTCTTGCACAAGCTGCTCAGGCAAGGTGATTTCATCCGCAGCTGGTGTTGCAGCTGTTGATGTAGCAGGCGCAGGCACAATGCCAAGCCCCGCCACCATACCATTACTATCAATTGCAAGCCGTAATAGCAGGTCCTGCCGCTCCATATCCAAAACCAGTTCATGAACCGTGTAACCAGCGTCCTCCTTGGTGACTGATTCACCAAAGCCCACAAAAGCACCAAATGCAGCTTCCATCTGGCCCCAAATCGCCGAAAATGCAGCCTCTGGCACCTGCGCTTTAAACGCATCGGTGAACATGGCGTACAACTCTTCGTTCTTTTCACCAGACATCAAATCTGTGGCATAGCGGATGGCAAGGTCATTGTCATTTTCCTGTGCCGATACAGGCAGGCATACAGTAAGCATTATCATAGCCAAAAGCAAAGCAAGCATTTTTTTCATCATGATCTTCCCTCCTATGCCTATGGTATCAT
This sequence comes from Bacillota bacterium, assembly GCA_023409955.1. GTDB lineage: Bacteria > Bacillota > Clostridia > Christensenellales > Aristaeellaceae > JAEWAH01. Next base: position 10,641 of record JAEYQQ010000052.1, read on the forward strand.
CCACCGGTCATACTGTCATCAAGCGTTGTCTGAATCCTGCAATTTTGCGGCCATATCCCGAACAATGCCAAGCGACCGCGCAGCAATGGCTTCATACCGCTGCACCTTGTTGCGAATGGGCTTTTTGCCTGGTTCCACCGGCAAAGACTCAATCAGGCCAAAACAACAGTTCATAGGCTGGAAGGCGCGGTTGGGTGTGGATACATAATGAGCCATAGCCCCAAGTGCTGTGCTGCGGGGAAACGCGGTTGCTTCCCTTCCCATCAGCCGCATGGCCAGAGAGATGCCAGCCACAAGACCGCTGGATGCGCTCTCCACATACCCCTCTACACCTGTCATTTGTCCGGCGAAGTACAAGTCAGGCCGTCCGTTTACCTGGTAGGTGCTATCCAAAAAACCGGGGCTGTTTAAAAACGTGTTACGGTGCATAACCCCATACCGGGCAAACACTGCATTTTCAAGCCCAGGGATCATGCCAAAGATTCGCTTTTGCTCACCGAACTTCAGCCTCGTCTGAAAGCCCACCAGGTTGTACAGCGTACCTTCCGCATTGTCCTGGCGCAGCTGCACCACGGCATAAGGCTCTTTGTCTGTACGGGGGTCTCTCAGTCCCACAGGCTTTAAAGGGCCAAAGGCCAGAACCATGTGCCCCCTACGGGCCATACTTTCCACAGGCATACAGCCCTCAAACACCTTTTTCTCCTCAAAGCCATGGATGGGTGCGGTTTCAGCCTCCAAAAGGGCTTTGATAAAAGCGTCATATTGGGCTTGGTCCATGGGGCAGTTCAGGTAATCGTCTCCCCTGTCGTAGCGGGATTGGCGGAACACCTTCTCCATATCAATGGATTCCAAGGTCACAATGGGTGCGGCAGCATCATAAAAATGCAGCGCCGTCATACCGGGCAGCTGCATGATGGCCTCCGCCATGGCGTCACTGGTCAGCGGCCCGGTGGCGATGATCACCGGCCCATCCGGTATCTCATCCGCTTCCCTGCTATCCACTGTGATCAGCGGATGATTCTTTACTGCATTGGTGATGTACTTGGAAAAGCCTTCACGATCCACCGCCAACGCACCGCCGGCGGGAACACGGGTAGCATCTGCCGCCTTCATAATCAGGGAATCAAAAAGACGCATTTCCTCTTTGAGCAAGCCCACGGCATTGGTAAGCCTGTCGGAGCGCAGGCTATTGGAGCAGCACAGCTCCGCCATCTCCGGTGCTTGATGAGCCGGGGTATACTTTTCCGGCTTCATCTCGACCAAGGTAACTGATATGCCCCGGCTGGCCAGCTGCCACGCGGCCTCGCAGCCCGCAAGACCGGCGCCGATCACCGTTGCATGGTTCATTCTTCCGTATCCTCCTCGGTTTTGGCTGATGCCACCTTTTCCTTATGGCGGCAGGTTTCGTTGGCACATAAGTGCCATACCTCGCCTTTACGGCCCACTTTTTCTGTCATATAACCGCCACACTGGGGACATTTTTGGGTAACAGGCAGCTCCCAGCTAACAAAATCGCAGTCAGGATACCCCTCACAGCCATAAAACTTACGGTTTTTACGGCTGTTCTTTTCCATAAGTTTCTTACCGCACTTGGGGCAGGGCGCCTCAATATAGTTGATGATGGCCTTGGTATTGCGGCATTCGGGAAAATTGGGGCAGGCCAGGAACTTACCATACCGGCCCATCTTAAACACCATCATGGCACCGCACAAGTCGCAGGGCACGTCGCTGACTTCATCGGCAATGTGCACCTTTTCCACCTGGGCTTCCGCCACCTTCAGCGTTTCCATAAAGGGCGGATAAAAGGCCCGCAGAATATCCCGCCAGTCAATCTTGCCCTCCTCCACCTCGTCCAGTTCATCTTCCATCTCAGCGGTGAACTCGGTATCCACAATCTTGGAGAAATACTGCTCCATCATCTCAGTGACCATACGGCCCAATTCTGTGGGATACAGGCGCTTTTTCTCCCGGCTTACATACCCACGGGCGATGATGGTGGTAATGGTAGGTGCATAGGTGCTGGGACGGCCGATGCCCTTTTCCTCCAGCGCCCTAACCAAGGAGGCTTCGGTATACCGGGCTGGGGGCTGGGTAAAGTGCTGGATGCTCTGCACATCCTCTACTGCCACGGCGTCCCCTTCCTTCATTTGGGGCAGGGTGGTTTCGCTGCTTTGCACATCCTCATCGCTGCCTTCCTCATAAACGGAGGTAAAGCCGGGGAATTTCTTATGCTCGCCGTAAAAGCGCAGGCCGACACCATTGCCGCCAATATCCATGGTAAGGGTATCGTACTGGGCTGGCATCATCTGGCTGGCCAGGAAACGGGAATAGATCAACCGGTAAAGGTTAAACTGCTCCTTGGTCAAAAACGCCTTAATACTCTCCGGTGTGCGGTGTACATCGGTAGGCCGGATGGCTTCATGAGCCTCCTGGGCATTTTTACGACCCTTGTATTCATTAGGCGTCTCCGGCAGGTATTCCAGGCCGAACCGCTCGGGGATGTACTTACGCACTGCTTCCATAGCATCGTCGGAGATGCGGACGGAATCAGTACGAATATAGGTCACAAGACCCTGGATATCCTTGTTTTCCAGTTCAATACCCTCGTAGAGCTGCTGCACCACCTGCATGGTTTTGGCAGTGGTATAACCAAGCTTGCGGCTGGCCTCCTGCTGCAGGGAAGAGGTGGTAAAGGGCGCTGCGGGCATCTTTTTGCGCTCGCCCTGCTTGACGCCATACACCGCAAAATGGGCACCCTTGATGCGTTCCACAGCTGCTTGCGCATCCTGTTGATTTTTGATGTCAGCTTTAACACCGTTTAAGCTCACAAGCCTGGCGTCAAAGTGCATTTTACGGCCCCTGTTGGTATACATCTGCGCCTTGGCGGTAATGTCCCAATACTCCTCGGGAATAAAGGCTTCAATGTCCTCTTCACGCATCACCACCATACGGGTGGCAACGCTTTGCACACGGCCTGCGGATAGGCCCTTTTTCACCTTTGCCCACAAAAGAGGGCTGATTTTATAACCTACCAGCCGATCCAGCACCCTGCGGGCCTGTTGGGCATCCACCCTGCCCATGTCTATGGGACGTGGGGAGCGCAGTGCATTCTGAACAGCCTTTTTCGTTACCTCATGAAACTCAATGCGGCAAGGCTTATCTATATCAATGCCCAGCGTCTGCGCCAGATGCCAGGAGATGGCTTCCCCTTCGCGGTCAGGGTCAGTAGCTAGTAAAATCTGGGAAGCGTTTTTGGCTTCCTTGCGGATTTTGGTCAAAATTTTTCCCCGTCCGCGAATGGTAATGTATTTCAAATCAAAATCGTTTTCCGCATCCACACCGATCTGAGATTTGGGCAGATCACGAATATGGCCCTGGGATGCTTCCACCTTGTAACCCTTACCCAGGAATTTTGCGATGGTGCGCGCCTTGGCAGGCGATTCCACGATCACAAGTTTTGTTTCTGTTGCCACAAAGATACCCTCCAAATATAGGATAATGCTGCGAAGCAGCCTGTTTTACGATATTTCCCCTACTAAAGCGTAGAGGTTCCCAGCGGATTTCTTTATTATTCCCGCAAGCTCCAGGATTGTCAAGAGCGAATTGAGAGGCGCAGCATCCATAGGCAGTGCTCTGGTAAGCTCTTCAAAGGACATATCCTCCCGTTTTAACAGCTTTTCCACCAGCTCCTGACCTGGGATTTTTGCAATAGCCAATTGCTTTCCAGCAGCAATTGCCTTTGCCTTGGGCTCCCAACCCATATCCTCCAGCATGTCTGTGCCGCAGGTAATGAGCCGTGCCCCTTCCCGAAGGAGCTTGTGAGGCGCTTGCGCACCTTCCCTGTTGATGGGCCCTGGCAGGGCGAATACTTCCCTGCCCTGCTCCAGCGCATGACCCACGGTGATCATACCGCCGCTTTTTAGCATCCCCTCAATCAGCGCCACGCCATGGCTGACACCGCTGATAATGCGGTTGCGATCGGGAAAGTGATAATTTGCAGGCTTAGACCCCAGCGGATACTCCGATAAGAACAGCCCGCCGGAATCCAAAATGCATTTATGCAGCTCCTTGTTTTCTGATGGATAGATTACGTCAAGGCCGCAGCCCAGTACCGCCGCAGTTTTACCCCCGCCCGCAAGGCAACCAGAATGGGCAGCGGTATCAATGCCCCTGGCAAAACCGCTGACTACCGTCACACCGTTTTCACCAAGCTCTTTTCCCAGCGAAAAAGCCATATCCTGGCCATACCTGCTGGGGCTGCGGGTTCCAACCAGCGCCATGGTCTTCCCGCTGAGTATTTGAACATCTCCTAAAGCATAGAGTATTGGCGGCGGACTTTGGATGCATTTCAGTTGCGGCGGATAGATATCATCCTTTGGGAACAGTGCGTATATCCCCTTGTCCTCCATGGCAGCAATGGCTTGGTCCACCGC
>JAEYQQ010000099.1 GCA_023409955.1 Bacillota bacterium
CCCCTTCCAAATCACTCATAACTTTATTGTGAAAGAATGGGCAAGGCCCATGAAAACGCACATCCCCCCCGACATAAGTCAGGGGGGCAACTATTGGAAAGAAAGAAATCATTGTCCGAACAAAACACCGGGGAGCCACATGGTGATTCCCGGGATATAAGTAACCAGCATCAACACAACAAACATGACTGTAAACATTGGCAATGCGGCTTTCGCTGTTTTCTCCAGGGATGTTTTACCCACAGCGCAGCCCACAAACAACGCGCTGCCTACCGGCGGCGTGCAAAGGCCCACGGCAAGATTGAATATCAGCATAACACCAAAATGAATGGGGTCCATGCCGATACGGGGATCAGTGACCACCGGTACCAGGATTGGTGTCATGATCATAATCAGAGGCGCCATATCCATAACACAGCCTAGTAGCAAAAGCAGCAGGTTAATAATCAGCAGTAGCATATACTTGTTTTGCGTCACACTCAAGAGAAGATTGGTAATCTGCTCAGGAATGCGCAGGTCACTCATCATGTACGCAAAGGCTTTTGCAGTACCAATTAGCGTCAGCACAACTGCAAGGGTTTTCAAGGTATTGCGTAGCACTTTCCCGATATCCTTAATCCGTGCAGAACGGAATACCACAAAGGTCAACAGGAACGTATAGAGGCAGGCAAATGCTGAAGACTCGGTAACTGTAAAGATACCTGCAGCCACGCCGCCCATGATAATGATCAGCGTCATTAAAGGCAGAATGGCGTTTATCAGAACCTTAATCCTGTCTTTCTTCGGCACAACAATGCCTCGTGGGAAGTTGTACTTTTCCGCCATAAAAAAACACAAGATCATCAATGCTAAGCCAAGGGCGATGCCAGGCACGGCGCCGGCCATAAGCAGATGTTCAATGTTTACGCTGGCCAAACCACTAGCAGCCAACGCATAGATTACCATGTTATGACTGGGGGGAATCAATACGCCCTGACAGGATGTGGTAACCGTCAAAGCCACTGAAAATTCTGGTGAATAACCTTGCTTTTTCATCATGGGCACAACAACAGAGCCCAAAGAAGAAACGTCGGCCACGGCAGAGCCTGATATTCCGCCAAAGAACATGGAGTCCAGGCAGTTTACATAGGCAAGGCCGCCACGGAAACGGCCAACCAGTAAGTTGGCAAAATCCACTATTTTTTCAGAGATGCCTCCAGCACCCATGATTTCACCCATGAGAATGAAAAAAGGAATGGCTAGCAGCGCATAGCTGGAAACACCATCCAGCATCTGGTTGATCATAACTGTCAGCCTGGTGCCATTGACAAAGGCACTGCCCAAGGTAGCCAGCAAAAGTGCAAAGGAGATAGGTACACGAAGTATCATCAATACGATAAAACCGCCCAAGAGAACGATGGTAGCCAGGGTAGCGGTATCCATCAAACCTCATCCCCTTTCTTATCATGCTTGACCTGGGCAACATAATCTACTTCCGGCTCAGAGAACAGCAAATCCTTAGGTCGCAGGACCTTTGCCATATACAGCAATGAATCAAATACAATGATAAAACCAACTATAGGTATCGCAACGTAGCGGACCCAGTTAGGCAGCTGCAAAATTGGCAGCTTGCCAGAAAGGCGCATCATTTGTGTTATTCGTTCAGAACCAGACACCAGCATAAATGCGCCGCAGGCCATGACACAAAGATTTGCGAAAAAGTCAATCGACTTTTGAATCCATCCACTTTTCGGAAACAGGTTGTACACAACATCCATGGTGATATGCTTTTTATCACGCACACCCATAGCACATGCAAAAAAGGCGAAATACCCTACCAACAACCGCGGAACTTCCTCCGCCCAGGCCAAGCCGCTGTTGAACTGTCGTAACGTAACTGCCAGTATAACGATCAAGACCATAGCACCCAATGCAAGTTCAGAAAGGAACAAAATAGCCATATGGACCCAGTAGTTAACCATTCGCAGTATTCCAGGCAAGCCATATTTCGGACCATAGCCTGATGATGCTTGTGCTTTATTCATGACAGACATCCACCTCCGTCATATAAGTCAGGGAGGGATCCGCAGGATCTCCGCGTGATCCCTCCCCATTGGACACATGGATTGTTGATCAGAAATCCTTGCCCATTTCCTTGATGGCGTCGATGATGTCCTTGTAATCTGCGCCGTACTTATCATACAACGGAGCCATGGCAGCTTCGAATTCAGCACGGGCTTCAGGTGTCAGTTCAATAACGGTGACACCGGCTTCACGAACGATCTTCTCGGAATCAGCTTCCTTCAATGCCCACTGCTCAATTTCGTACTGCTGAACAGCCTTGGCACATTCCATAATCAATTCCCGGTCTTCAGCGCTCAATGTATCCATCACAGCTTTGGAAGCAAGCAAGATTTCGGGAACGCGGGTATGCTGATCCAAAATGTAGTATTTGGCTGCATTGTAGTCGCCCATGTTCTGATAGGTGGGCCAGTTGTTTTCAGCGCCGTCTACAACACCGGTGGTAATGGCGTTGAGCACTTCGTTGGGGCCGATGCCAGCAACGCCGGTAGCGCCCAGCAAGCCGACCATGTCAAGCATCATGGTGTTGTTTTGCATGCGGATCTTCAGGCCAGCCATATCGGCAACCTTGTTCACTTCCTTGGTCAGGTAAAAGGAACGGGAACCGGCATCATAATAGCACAAGCCCACCAAACCGGAGGATTTGCCATCCTTGTCAACACCGGTTTCGATGTCTGCCAGCAGCTTCTGACCCAGTTCGCCATTGAGCACTGCCCACATATGTTCGCCGCTCTTATACAGATAAGGCATCTGAATGGCGTTGATGGAGGGCACAAAATTGGCAACGGGAGAAGCAGATACCCGGGCAAAAGCTAGGTCGCCCAGCTGCAGTGCTTCGATGGAATCGCTCTCGTTGGCATAAAGAACGGCACCGGGATACACTTCAACCTTGATGCGGCCTTCGCTCTTTTCCTCAACTAGACGGGCGAATTCGCGGTCAGCCAAGGTGGTGGGGTATCCTTCAGCGTGCACTTCAGCAAGCTTCAGGACGGTGGCAGCGGATGCGGTGCTAGCCAAAGCAAGCACAACAACCATGGCGAGGATAATGGAGACCAATTTCTTCATACCAGATACCTCCCAAAGAAAATATATCCTTCACCGCACATCAGCGGCGAGAATTCCATATGGCTTAAACAAGTGCGATAACTTGGCAGATAGATATATACTTTTTCGACATTTTCTGTACATATTACAACATGGCTTTATAAAGGCAACAATAATAATACCATTATTTTCAACATCAAAAGCACTTACAAATATATATGTATGCAGAAACGTACACCGCATGCCAATACACAAGATCGCTTCTGTATTTACTTTACTTCGTATGCCATATGCATTATCTTTTTTAGAGGGCATCTTCCTATCGCTCCGGCCTATTCCATAAGCCGGAGCGATAGGACTTATGGCAATGTCATTACGACACTGACATAACATGCTGTTTATCAGCGCTGAACCCGGCCGGACCCGGAGCCTTTCATCAGGCTTTCAACCTCCGATACCGATACACGGTTGAAGTCTCCGTTGATGGTATGCTTAAGGCATGATGCCGCCACGGCAAACTCCAGTGCCTTTTTCTCATCACCATAGGTATTGATGCCGTAGATCAGTCCAGCGCCAAAGCTGTCTCCGCCGCCTACGCGATCGACAATATGGGTGATTTGGTACTTGCGGGAAAGCATGAAATCCTTACCGTTAAACAAACAGGCACTCCAGTCGTTATGATTGGCAGATTTACTTTCCCGCAGTGTGATGGCCACCCGCTGGATGTTGGGGAACTCCTTCATGGCCAAAGCGGCAATGGCTTTATACTGTTCAATATCTAGTTCGCCCTTTTCCACCTCTGTGCTGGATTCAGCCTTTAAGCCAAGCGCCATCTGGAAATCTTCTTCATTGGCAATAACGGTATCCACATATTTGACCAGCTCCACCATCACCTGGGAAGCGGTTTTCCCATACTTCCATAGGTTCTTTCGATAATTCAGGTCACAGCTGACATGGATGCCCATCTCTCTGGCGGCCTTTAAGGCTTCCAGGCAAAGGTCAGCAGCACCCTGGCTGATGGCAGGCGTAATCCCTGTAAAGTGGAACCATGTAGCACCCGCAAAAGCTTTATTCCAATCGATATCGCCAGGCTTGCCTTTGGCAATAGCGGATTCTGCACGGTCATAAATTACTTTACTGGGGCGCTGCACTGCACCGGTTTCCAAAAAATATATGCCCATACGGTGGTTGGAACGAACGACACTGGATACATCTACGCCAAAGCCACGCAGTTCCCGAAGGCATGCTTCACCAATATCATTATTGGGAATAAAGGTGACAAAAGACGTATCCATACCGTAATTGGCCAGCGA
>JAEYQQ010000119.1 GCA_023409955.1 Bacillota bacterium
GTGTTACCTTCTGCAGTAAACCCAGCCATGTGATCCTCTGCCATATCTACTTCCATTGGTGCAGCTGTAGAATCACCCTGCTGCACATCGGTTGTTGTCTTTGCTTCACCCTCCTGATCTTCAACTACAACCATATCGGTTTCTATCGTATGAGATGTATCAGCTTCGTTTATACCCAATGGTTTAACATCAGCTGATTCATTGATAAATTTGGCAATGGCTTCAGGAGACATCATAGCAACCACCAGTTCATCTTGCATGAAACTATTGATGGCCGCTTTTTGTGTAGCAGTAAAAAAGAGTTTTTTTCCGCCTTGCAATATAAAGCCTTCCCCAGTAAGAAATGGTGATAAAATACCAGCCATGACAGCAGCACGAAATGCATCATCCATCATTTCGCTGACATCCTTATCCCGTACTTTGAATATATCAAGCCAAATATCATTCAGTATATTTTGAAATGCTTCCTGAGTCATCTCCACAGCTGCATTTTCAACAAGCGCTGCTGTTAATTTTGCAGTGCCGTATACTGTCTTTTGCGCAATGGATTTTGCTAGAGGTGTAGCAGCCTTGGCGGCGGTATCTGCAGCAAAAGAAGCTCCTGTACGCATAGACAAAGGCTTCATGTATTCATCAAAGGCTATCCGTTCTGTATATGCGGCAATAAGAGCGACGCCTGCACCTATGCCGTTGGCAGACAGGCGATCAAACCCAGCGTTCCTGGCCGCTTCAGATCCTTCTGCAGCTGCAGCAGGGCCATAGGCAACCAACGTTCCAAAAAACGGATTTCGGGTGAGACCCGTAGCAACAGCAGCGGCACCTAATTTTAAACTATTATCTACAACGCTTGACGTTACATTATATGCGGCATATTCTTCTGGCAAGGCATTGGCACGTACAAACTCCTCAATTTCAGCCATGCCTTTCTCATTGTTATATATGGCGTTGAGCACCGACTCATCTGTAAAATTAAATGGCAGATCCAAAATGTCTTTAACATCGCGTAGACACTCATACCAATATTCTCTCCTGTCCGGATCATCCAGCTTTTCAATGGCAGCCACAAAATCCTTCTTAGCCTTAATCCTGCCATCATCTCCAGAGTATCTTTTTCGGTTCCATACAGATACCTGCCACGCTTCATCCTCCGTTATATAGAGATGAACAAATTTTTGTCCACCAAGCCAAAACTGACGGGCACCCATCTCTCCGCCTTTTTTTAAAGTTTCTCCTACTCCCAAACCCTTTCCCTGCAAACTGTCAGGGTCCACACCAAACAGCCATTCATAAGCACCTGGATTCTCTCCGCCTTTTTGCTCATCATAAATATGAATAGCCATGCCAATAAGGTCATCAGTATTATGCTGCATTTGAGGGAATGCATCGTACATACCACTCAAAGACATACCTGCTGATCTGGCTAGCCTTGCGTGTGACATTAACAAGCCTTCTGCAATAGGAAGAATTTCCAGCACTTCATTGAGATCGTATTTACCGTACAGATCTTGATAGTTCAAATTGATTCCGTTGCCGCCAAAATCATAGAGTTCTTCTATCCTTGAAACCAATTCGACATCAAGAACATCTTCGTCCGTAAGTTCAGAAGCCAACATATTCTTCCAAAAATAGGCCTGTTCGTTTGTCAACTCATCACCATTTGCATAGGCTCCAAGTGTAATCAAAGCTGCTTTGTTCATTTCTTCCTTTGCCGTTGCATCCACTTCAGCCTGCCGGGCTGTCACTTCATCCATCCTTCTCTTTTCTTCAGTCACAAAATCATGAAGGTATGAAGCCCGATCCGGATTATCTTCATAATACATTTCTAATGACTTATAACCATACTGATTGGCTTTATCCATGTCCTCGCCCAAGTAAAGTATGATCTGGGCCTTTTCCAATGGTGTTTATACACGGAATCAGCGGCTATTAGCGCAGAGTATGCACTTTCCCCGAGCTTACTGTGCATGTCATAGTGTCCATGCTCACGGCCAAATGTCCATCCACTGAAAAGAATCGCATGTTTATTTCTAAATTCTAGTGCCTTTTCATATCCCTCTTTGGTGAAGCCGTTAATCCCTGGAGCATCACCGCGCAAGTACGCTTCAAGAAACTGATCCATAGACACCATCGGTTCTTTGTCAGCTCGTAATGATGTTTTCTTCTGCACTTTTTCGAATTCTGCTTCTAGGTTTGAAAGCTGAACTTGTTCGATGCTATCCAATATACTACCGCTGTCTTGTTTACTTTTCAGTTCTGTATACCGTTCCAACTTCATTTTTAGGCTGGCGGTCAATTCATTTGCAATTGGCAAATCTCTATATTTTATTCTATCGTATACATTGCTGTACTGTACATCAGTCAACGAAGGCCCTGATGCTAATACTCTCCAACTTTGATTGTTTTGTTGCTGCGTAAACGGCATGGTTGCATATAGGCCGTCATTTTGCATGACTTCATTATCATTGGCATCATTGTTAACTTCTATCGGATTATCTATACTTCTCCATGCTGACATAGATGTGTTCACTGGTTGGTAGTTCCCATTTTGATAGTTACCATGTTGAATACCACTAATCAAACGTTGGTTGAGGCCATGGTTGATGCCGTCAAGCTTCTGCCCAACAACAAAGGGGTCCCTACCCGCAGCATAGTCCTGACCAATCTCATCTGCGGCCTGTCGGTAAATTTCATACGCCTCAGTCGTCTTCATCCAGCTGTCGTCATATGTGTTTTCATCATTCCTTCCATAGGGCGTATTGCCTTTACCCTGGTCAAAGGGACTTGCCTTTCCCTCCAAGACCCATTTGGCGGCCCGGAATACTTCGCCTTAGGGTTTTCTTTTTTACTTTCCTGATTCTTTTTCACCCAGTCATACCCATTCATGAAATACATGCTCCTCCTTTGTATCTTTCTAACAACGGCCCACCCTGGGATAGGCGGACCCTACTGATCCAATTGCTTCCTTTTTTATTATACAAAACAAGAACGCTTGTTCGCTCCCCATTTTTGCATCCTAACGCAAAAAAACCACCCAAATGCTGTGTGCATTTTGGGCGGCAAAGGTGATTTGAGCTTGGTGGAAAGGTAAGAAAGCAGCGCCCCAAGGAAAGATATCAGTTCACCATATCACAAGATAACCGAGTACCCTCCGTTATACCATAGGGCTGATCTGCCCCCCAAGGCTTATTCCTTGTCACAAGATTGATTCATTGAGCAACTTGAAGGAAAGCATATATACTGAACCGGAATGCTGTCCGCCAGCCAAACCATGTCATTGCCCATATAAAACCGAATGCCATCCTTGCAGGCTGCCGCCGCATCAATCGTCAGGATGACTGGGCTATCATCCCTGCGCCGTCCCACGTCCTGTGCCGTTTGGCGATCTTCCGAAAGATGCACATATTGTCGGTCCTTGGATATCAGCCCCTGTACTTGTATGCTATTAAGAAACCTGTGCGCAGTCCCGTGATACAAAACATCCGGCGGCGTTGCGGCTTCCTTTTCGATTTTCTGTCCTGTGGAATGCCCATACAAAGCCCTAATCCTACCATCAACTATCTCATGCCTTTTTTTCTGAGATGTTGCTATCATGTCTGCAATATCCGCGTCTGTAATGAAAGTGTATACCTTCTGTTTTCTCAGCGCCGCAAGCAGGTCCTCCACCGCCACCCACCCTTGTTCATCCAGCGTAAGGCCGTACTCCCCTGGCGCATGGCGAAGCGCATACGATATTTCTGTGCTCAAAGCTACATGATTCAATCCAAACCGCCCTCCATCGTAGGCAAAATTTCTTAGCATGACGCAACACACTCAGACTAGCCATTGCTTATCAAGAAGACTGCAAATCTTTTTTTATTATGATTTCTAATCTTACACATAACCATATTAGACTATCTATTGTTTTCAGGAAGCTCTTCCGCAAGCGGCTTTCGGCAACTTCCAATAAATCGCATCTGCGATGCATCAAATAGTTTGTAGTTTTTTCGGGCCTGATTCAATGTTACAGAATTTGCGCCAATCATTGTATCCGGCTTATCATGCGCTACCTCATCATACTGCCAATAGCACACTTCACAGATGTCAAAAATGACCTCATCATCATTATCCACCGTAAAGTATCCACAGCAAGGG
>JAEYQQ010000142.1 GCA_023409955.1 Bacillota bacterium
AGGAGCAGGCCAGAGGCAGAATCAGACCCAAGTACGAATTTTGCAGGCCCAGCAGCTGGGTATTGACAACATAGGTGGAGACCAGTCCTCCATGAAAGAGCATGGGGACAAAAATGAAATAGGTGTAGAACTTTCGTAGTCTAAAGCTGGGGCGGGACAGGGCATAGCCCATGGTGGTGGTCAGGGTAAGGCCCAGCGCAGTACCTGCGACGGTGACGCCGATGGAATTAAAGAATGCCCGCCCGATTAAAGAGCGCATGCTCCACATGTATTTGTAGGCAGATACACCCCAGGCTTCAGGCATAAAGCTGTAACCGTTCTTGGCGATGGAGGCTTCTGAGGAAAAGGAGATAATGACTACGAAGATCACCGGCAAAATTGCCAGCAGTGCCATGAAAATAAACAGCATAGAGCCTAAAATATTTGTTATGGGATGAATCCGGTTGAACCGGTTTAATCCATCCTGAAAAACATTGCTCTTCTGTTCCGCGTCAAAGGCGGGGATTTGTTCTTTCATCATATTCATATGCTCCACCTCCTTTTTTAAAACAGGGAACTGTCAGGGTCAATGCGCCTGACTACCAGGTTTGCAGTAAGCAGTGTTATACAGCCGAACACTGACTGCAAAAAGCCTGCAGCGGAGGCATAGTTGTACTGTGGCTTGCTGGAGCCCCGCAGCGCGTTGTACACGTATACGTCAATGGTCAGCGTAACGCTAGACAAGGAGTTTGAGTTTTTCGGGGCTTGGTAAAACAGGCCAAAATCCGAATTGAAGATGCGGCCCACCGCCATGATGAACATAATGCTCATGATGGGGCGCAGAAGCGGCAGGGTGATAAATCGTATCTGCTGACTCTTTTTTGCACCGTCTATAACAGCAGCCTCGTACAGGGAGGTATCAATGCCGCTGATTGCAGCCATGTAGACCACCATACCATAGCCTATGGTTTTCCACACCTGTAAAAATACAAGAATGAAGGGCCATTTATCTGGCGTTTGGTACCACAGGACGGTTGACCCGCCAGTAGCTTCTAACACATTGTTGATCAAGCCTTTGTCGGTGGATAAAAACGCAAAGACAAAATAACCTACCACCACCCAGGAAAGAAAGTGCGGCAAAAACATGGCTGTTTGACTGATTTTTGCGATTCGGCGGGAATACAGTTCAGATAATAAAATGGCTAAAGTTACAGGCAGAACAACACCCAGTATGATAAATACAATGTTATAGCCTAAGGTGTTGCGAAGCATCATCGCCACATATTTTGTTTTAAAAAGATATTCGAAGTTATCCAGCCCGCTCCAGGGGCTGTTAACAAACAAGCTATATAAAAATCCTTTTCCGGGCGCAATCTGATAGCTCTTAAACGCTATGACAATACCAAACATAGGAACATAGCAAAACAAGATATACCAAATAGCTGTGGGCAGGGACAATAGAAAGAGCTGTAGATCATCCAGGCTAAAGCGTGGCTTCCGGCGCTTTATCGCCAATGGCCTTTTTTGTACCATGAGGCATCCTCCCAACACTAAGGCAATGGCGAAAGTCAGTGGTTGTCGTCATTGCTGGCAGCCTTCTTGTATATGGCTTGCCATACTCTATATGTGCCGTGTTTTTCACGGGAAAGAGGGTAGGAGATGGGCATCTATCATCACGTCATTGTGTGCCCGTCAAACTTCCAATGACCCTGAACACAGGGATTAAGGAAGGCAATGATTCGCTTCCATGTTCCTGATTGCTTGGGCATAAACACGGTTATTGTATAAGCGGCGGAATCTTTGCAGTGCCGGGTTGCCTCGTTGGGGGTGCACTGCATTTGTTAATAGAAGTGCATATATACCGCTTTTGGGATCAACCGTAAGGCTAGTACCAGTAAAGCCGGTATGGCCATAGGCGAAGGCTGGAAAAAGATCACCCATGAAGCTGCCGTGACCGCCGCTTATGTGAAAGCCAAGGCCTCTGTGCACAGGATAATCTGGAGTTCTGTCCTTAATGGCCATATCCAGTGTCAAAGGTGTGATCAAAGGCATTCCGCCCTTTGAAAGCATGGCTGCAAAACGTACGCAGTCCTCGATGGTTGAAAACAGCCCGGCATTTCCTGAAACACCTTGTAGAAAGCGGGCATTTTCATCATGCACAATCCCCTGAAACGGCTTGCCTGTAGCAGCGCATACTTCTGTGGCTGCAATATTATTGCCTGTGGGAAGATAACCGGTATCCTGCATGCCAAGGGGTTCATAAATGAACTTTCGGCTGATTTCTTGCAAGGGTTGCTCATACACTTGTTCCAGTATCTTGCCAAGCAGAATATATCCCATACAGGAGTATCTAGGCTCATGACCTGGTGTGCCCACCAAGGGGCGGGCCAATATGGCATTGACAGTGTCTGCAGGATCAGAGCAGGCATCCTCCAGCAAAAAGCTTGGTATAAAGCCTCCCGTATGGGTCATCAGCTGATAGATGGTGATGCCTGCCTTGTCGGGCGGGGCATTAAAGAAATAGGACAGCGTGTCATCCAGCGTAAGCAAGCCCTTTTCAAGGGCCATCAAGGCCAGCATGGTGGGGGCCATGATCTTGGTCATGGATGCCATGTCATAACGTGTTTTTGTATTTGCTGGTTCGTTTCCATACAGGGTCAGGCGGCCTGCTGCATGGATATAGAGTATGTTGTCCCGCTGGCCGACAGCGGCGGCAGCCGATGGAAATACGCCGTCTTTGATGCCTTGCGCTAGCATGTCGGCAATAAAGCCAAAGCATTCCATAGACACCGCCCTTTCCAATTGTGTGATTAAAGAGATTCCATTGTCTGCCGCTTGCCAAAGTCCGTAGTGCCAAAGCAGGTGGCGTAATCCTTGCCAATGATGGCCCCCCGCGCTATGCTCAGTGCAGTATAGTAGCGTAGGTATTTAAAGCTGGTGGAATGCTCAGCTAGCCACAATTTTTTTATGGCCTTTTCCCAAAGCGGAAAGGCTTCGGATACATCAAAGTAGAAATAGGGCGAAAACCCTTCAGCATCCTCCCAGTTTTCTGCAAACATGGCACGGCCAATGGGGGCTGGGGCCAACGGCATATCATAAGTTGGCAGTGACGCAAAAAAGATTGCATTTTTGGTGATTGTATGCGCAGCAACATGATCCTTATGAATGCTGGAACGCCAATGATAGAGTATGGCATTGGCTTGTTTTTCGCGAAGCAAAAGCGCAAGCTGAAGTTCGAGCTCCTGCACAGGATACAGTTCTCCATCCGGAATGTCCCATACAATGCTCTCTCCACCAAGGATGTCCATGAATTCTTTAGCGGCGGCGACATTCTGCTGCCGGAACTCCTGGGTGGGTACACCTTTAGGTGCGCCGCGCTCACCGGCGGTAAGATCTACGGTAATCACCCTGTCGCCCATCATGGCGTGCTTGGCCAAGAGCATACCGCATGTCAATTGTGCATCACCGACGTGGGCGCCAACGGCAATGATGGTTTTGGGCATGCGCTGACTCATAGAAAGCACTTCCTTTCTACATGGGTAATTGATGGGTCAAAGTATGTGGCTCATTACTGAAAAACGGCGGACTACCCTAAACCCTGTACGAAGATAGAGTCGCTGTGCGTGGTTGTCGCGGCCGGTAAACAGGGTGCTGAAAGTAGCGCCTACAGCAATAAATTCCTGCATCAATAAATTGAATAGTACCGTGGCAATGCCCCGGCGCTCATACTCGGGATCAGTGCATATGCCGGTAAACCAACCTCGGCCGCTTTCCTGCTTATCTACCGGCCCGGTAAAGCCAACTATATGCCTGTTGTGGGTGGCAGTCAGTATGGGCCGTGGTGAAGCGGCGTGTGTCTCGTCCAATAGCACCTTGCGCCAGTATTCGCTGCCAACACGGTCGCACATTCTGTCATAGTCATATTCAAGGGACACATCGTAGCGGCCTGTAACAATTCCTTCTGCCTGCAAGGCGGCTCGTTTTACATCAAAATCGGGGGATACAACATAATCCTTCAAATCCAGGTACATGGCCACTTCGCTGTACTTATCCTCAAAGCCTTGCTTCAGCAGGAAAGGATAGCCGGGGCAGTCAAGGTCCATGCCTGGTGCATTGTTGTGGTCATGGCCGTCGGTTCCCGGGACCAGCCAGGCAAGATTAATGGGGTTGCTTCCGCTGCAGGAAATCATACGCTTTCCAGATTGGCTCAATGCCTGCATTAATGCCTTTAATAGAGCTGAACCTATGCCGCTACGGCGGTGCATGGGATCAACAAAGATCACCGTAAGATAACCGGGTGTACTTTCATGGGTCTCTTTGGACAGAAATATCTTTTTTGTGATGCCATTGACAAAGCCGATGACTTTGCCGTCTTTTTCTGCTACAAGACTATACTGCGGGCTATAATGGGGGCTTGATAGGAACAGGGCAGCAAAGCGCTCTTCTGTCAGCGGCTTATAGACCACCTCACCGGAATGCACGCTTTGATTCCATAATCCTATGACCTGGTGTACATCAGTTATGGTAAAAAGCCGAATTATCACTGGCGCTTCCCCTTTCAACTTATTTGTATAATTCAAATTGCTTTTTCCAAGATGCAAACTCCTGAATCAGGGGGCGGTGGGCGGCAATCAGCTGGGGTCCGTCTTTCTTACCCAGCCGGTATTCATCGGTGCCAAGCAGCCGGTCGATGCTTCCGATGCCGGTGTCCTCTTCCGGAGGCCTGAAGGCAAAGGAGTCAGGGTGCAGATTTCGTATCTCATCCATCAGCATCAGTCCGCCGGTAAAGGGATCTGCTACGGCGTAATCCGTTATGTGTACCTGTACACCATGGCAGGTTTCACCAGTCCATTTGGAAAATTGGGGTGTAAAGCTTGCTCGGCGAAAAAATAGACCTATCAGCTTCAGCCTTGCCATTCGCAATTCTAGTTCCCTGCTGTTGATATATGGTGCACCGATCAGCTGGAAAGGTAGCGTTGTACCACGGCCTTCGGATAGGTTTGTGCCTTCAAAAATGCAGGTTCCATGGTAAACAAAGGCGGACTCGGGTGTGGGGCAGTTGGGAGATGGGGCTACCCAGGGAAGGTCCGTATCATGATACAGGAACTCCCTTTTCCATCCTGAAAGGGGAACTATCGTAAGCTGCAAATCCAAGGATAGATAAGATTTTACCCAAAGCGAATATTCGCCGATCGTCATGCCATACCGGGTGGGCATGGCATACTCGCCAACAAAGGAGTGAAAGCGTTCATCCAGCAATGTGCCGGATACGTCGCTTCCGCCAATGGGGTTAGGCCTATCCAGCACAACCATGGGTTTTTGAGCTTGTGCACAGGCTTCCATGGCATAGGATAGAGAATAGAGGTAGGTATAAAATCTGGCACCGACATCCTGCATGTCGAAAACCAGTATGTCAAAGGTATCAAGCATTTCGGGTGTCATGCGGCGTGTTTTGCCGTATAAGCTGTGTACAACGACACCAGTGTCGGGGTCTGTAAATACCCCGATTATGTCGCCTGCCTGCTGATTGCCACGAACACCGTGTTCGCAGGCAAATAGTGCTGTCAAATT
The DNA here is from genome assembly GCA_023409955.1 of Bacillota bacterium. Classification (GTDB taxonomy): domain Bacteria; phylum Bacillota; class Clostridia; order Christensenellales; family Aristaeellaceae; genus JAEWAH01. The sequence continues at coordinate 5,551 of JAEYQQ010000142.1, forward strand.
ATAGCGCTTAAAAAGGATGTCGATAGAGGAACGGAAGCTGCGATCGATACCAGTAGGATTTGTAATCAGACCAACTCGCCTGCCTCGCAGCATTGCATCTGCCATGTGAAGTTGGTCCAGTCCGCTAAGCACCCTGGCTTTCATACTGGCATTCTCCTTTCGAAATAGGATGTGCCGCTGCTAAGGGTGATGATCTAACCATATTGTAACAGTCAAACCGTAAAAAGTAAATGAAATTATTTTTGCATTCGAAATTTATTTATGTAACTTATTGCGGAATCTAATTCCTGTGGTACAATGATAGCAGGACTGATATAAAAGTTATCAGACGTGATCAACAAGCCACAAAGGTGTGGCAGCATAATGAGCCTTATTAATGGGGCGAATTGGAGGAATCTGCTTGACGGACTGCATCATTAAGCTGCAGGAGCTGATGGATACTTTTTCGCCTGCTGAACAGCGGGTGGCAACCTATTTTTTAGATCATCGGATGCATTTGGCCAGTACGCCGATTCAAGAGGTGGCAAGAGCATGTCATACCAGCCAGACTACTGTTGTCAGGCTATGTAAGCTTGCGGGATTTAAAGGCTTTAAGGACTTTTTACTGGCGCTATCTGCCAGCCTGGCTATAAAGAAGGAAAACCCCATGACACTGGCCTATACCGATGTACAGACCGGAAGCGACTTGTATCATATTATGGAAGATATGACCCGGCGCAACATCAGTGGCTTGCAAAGTACCATGCAGGTGCTCAATTATGATGAGCTGGATAAAGCTGTTCAGGCTATACACAAATCAAGGCGGGTGGATTTTTATGGCATGGGCATGTCTGCGCTGGTGGCTATGGATGCGCAGCATAAATTTCTGCGTATAAACAAGGTGTCCCTGACGGCCATGGACCCACATGTGCAGGTGGTGTCTGCGGCCAGTCTGCAGACTGGGGATGTGGCGGTATTTTTCTCCTATTCAGGCGAGACAACCGATACCTTGGATACGATGCAAGTGGCCAAGCAAGGCGGAGCGACTGTTATCTCTGTGACAAAGTATGCCCCCAATACACTATCGGAACGCTGTGATATAAAGCTGCATGTGGCCAGTTCTGAAGTGGCGGTGCGGACAGGTGCGACATCCTCCCGGATTGCCATGCTGCATATCGTAGATCTTTTGTTTTCTGCTGTAATATCCTTGGAGTATGAGGATGCAAAAACTGTACTGGACCGCTCGTTGGTGGCGGCAAGCTTCAAGAAAAACCGGTAAGCCAGATAACATTGCTGATGCGGCTTGAGAGGTTGGCGTGTATGAATTTTGAGGAGCTTTCGACCGAACAGGTTAACCAGCAGAGTCTGCGGCTGGATGAGATGACGCCGTTGCAAGCGGCATCGCTGATGAACAATGTAGATACACAGGCTGCAGCTGCGGTGAGTGCGGCACTTCCTGCGATTGCACAGGCGGTGGAGATCATATCTGAACGGTTAAAAGCTGGCGGAAGACTGGTGTATGCCGGTGCCGGCACCAGCGGACGGTTGGGTGTGCTGGATGCTTCTGAATGCCCGCCGACCTTTGGCGTTGAACCTGGCTTGATCGTAGGGGTGATCGCCGGAGGGGATAGGGCTTTGCGTTATTCCATTGAAGGGGCGGAGGATTCACCTGAATTGGGCCGGCAGGATATGCTGGATAACAAGCTAAGCAACAAGGATGTTTTGGTTGCCATCAGCTCCAGTGGTTATGCTCCATATTGCGTAGGTGCATTGGACTATGCCAAAGAGCATGGGGCTTATGCGATTGCCTTAACATGCAATGTAAATTCGATTATTTCTGGGCATGCCGATCTGTCCATCGAGGTGCCTACAGGCCCTGAGATTCTCTCCGGCTCCACTCGGCTTAAGGCGGGGACTGCTACTAAAATGGTGCTGAATATGCTCTCTACCTTAACCATGGTGCAACTGGGCAAGGTGTATAAAAACCTGATGGTGGATATGAAGCCCAGCAACAACAAGCTCAGTGACCGTGCAGTACGTATTGTGAAGAATGCATTGGAACTGAATGACCGCCATGAGGCCGAGGTGCTGCTAGGAAAGGCCCAGGGGAATGCCAAGGCAGCCATCGTCATGTCTCTTTCCAAGGCAGACTATCCAACTGCAGTGGCGGCACTGAACAAGCAAAATGGTTTTGTTCGCAAGGCAGTCACACTGCTGGTCAAGGAATGACCGGATAGGTGGTGCAGCAGGGATGGATATCCGTCATGTGGTGGGGCAGCGGCTCTGTACCGGCTTTTCAGGAACGCAGCTGGATTCAGCATTTATCAGCATGGTTCGCAAACACAAAATTGGAAATGTAATTTTATTCGGTCATAATGTAGCTGGACGAATGCAGCTTCATCAGTTATGTGCTGATATACAAGATCTGGTATTGGATGCAACCGGGTATCCGGCCTTTATTACCATCGATCAGGAAGGCGGTCCGGTATCCCGTTTACCGGAAGGTTCAGCCGTTTTTCCATCGGCTATGGCCATTGCGGCTACGCAGTATACGCAAAATGCGTATGATGCCGGTTTACTTACAGGCCAGGAGTTAAAGGCGCTGGGTATCAATTTCAATCTGGCTCCGGTAATGGATGTCAACAACAATCCCAGAAATCCTGCAATAGGCGTGCGTAGCTTTGGCGACACGCCTGCTTGTGTCGGAAAATATGGTGTGCAGATGATACGTGGACTTACAGAGGCAGGGGTTCTGTGCGCAGCCAAGCATTTTCCAGGACACGGGGATACCGCTGTGGATTCTCATGTTGGTTTACCATGTGTGGATAAAACCTTTGAAGAACTGCTTGCATGTGAATTGATTGGTTTTCAGGCAGCCATTGATGCCGGTGTACCGGCCATTATGGCGTCCCACATTCTTTATCCGCAGCTGGAGTCCGAAAGTGTTCCCGCAACCATGTCCCGTCGGATTATAACAGGTCTATTGAAAGAAAAGCTTGGTTTTACTGGTCTTGTGCTCAGCGATTGCATGATGATGGGAGCCATTGCCGATCATTATGGCACCGTGGCAGGCTGCTTAGCGGCGGCCAAAGCCGGTGTTGATATATTATTTGTTTCCCACAGCGCATCGCAGGCGGGTGAGGCTGCACATAAGCTGCATGATGCCTTGGTGGAAGGACAGCTGGATATGGCTGAAATGGAAGCATCCGCCGCTAAGATTCTTGCACTAAAGAAGAAAGTGCAAGGCACGCCCGCTCCATTACTTGATTTGGATGCATTTGATGCGCATTTCCAGGCGGCACAGAGAATGGCGCAAGAGGCGGCTACCTGGGTGTACCTGCCGAATGAAGGTATGCCTGCGCTTGGTAGTTCGCCATTATTCATCGGATGCCCGCCCTACCGGGTAAACAACGCATCTGATCCGGTAAACACGCTGATCAATTTCCCGGTGTTTATGGAGCGTGAGTTATGCGGTATCGGGTTTGAGATCACCGCTGATCCTTGTGACGAAGAGATCCAGGCGGTGCTTGGGAAATTGCATCCTCACACATGCATTGTGCTCGGTACGCTCAATGCCCACCTTCGTACTGGACAGATGAAGCTTATGCGTGCCATAGCCCAAACTGGATTGCCCATGATCTGTGTGGCACTGCGCAATCCGTATGATTTTGTTGAGATTCCTGCACATGTCGCAGCTCTGGCTGTCTATGGCTATGATGCCAATGCCCTGCATGCAGCTGCCGGTGTTTTATCGGGAAGAATCAAGGCTGGCGGTAAACTGCCGGTCAGGCTCTAAGGAGAGATGAACATGCAGTATGTTGCGGGTTGGGATGGCGGTGGCACAAAAACAGCGCTGGTTTGCCTTGACATTCAGGGTGGATTGCTGGGTAGGGAGACTTTCGGACCATTAAATCTCAATGGAAATACCAAAGAACAGGTATTTTCAACGGTGCGTGATGCCCTGACTTATATGAGCGGTATGCCTGGCGGGCTTGCGGGGTGTGCCTTTTTGCAGCTGGGCTGTGCCGGGGTTAGTAATCCGGTCGTTGTGCAAATGCTAACAGATGCGCTGCGTTCATATGGATATCACGGACCATTGCGTATAGCAGGTGATCATGAAATCATGCTCTATGGTGCTGTCGGCCCGGAAGGGGTTGTACTGGTCTCCGGTACAGGTTCTGTATGCCTTGGCAAAAATGAACGGGGAGATACAGCCCGATGCGGGGGCTGGGGGCATGTAATTGGAGATGAGGGCAGCGGCTATGCCATAGGGCGGGATATTCTTGTGGCTGCGGCGCATGCCTATGATGGCCGGGGGCAGGATACAGTATTGCAAACATTGGTATTTGAAGCGTTGGGCGCTAATGATATGGGGGAGATGATCCGCTTTATCTATTCTCCGGATACAGACAAGTCCCAAATTGCCGCTCTGGCTCCATTGCTTCATAAAGCACTTGAAGCGGGGGATCATGTCGCCCGTAGTATTGCCGATAAGGCTGCGGTGGACCTTTGTAAGTTGGCGGAGCCTGTTATCAGGAAACTTTCTCTGCAAAAAGGTACTTTGGCCCTTGCTGGCGGAATTTTTTCCGGCTATGAAGTGATCCGGCAGGGTGTTGTGACAGGATTGTCTGGTATCTATCCGGATTTGGAGATTATAAGGCCTAGGCAGGATGCCGCAACAGGCGCTGCTGCTATGGCGTTGAAAGGAGCATTGGATCATCTCGGTGCTCATCAGCTGTGATCAATCCGAACAACATCCTTAGCTTGATAGTGATTCATTACAAAAAGGACCTGCACCATGTTTGGCGCAGGTCCTTGTCTAATAGGAGTATTGATATGTGAAACCTATGAGGTTTAATGGTATTGCGGCAGCCAACCTTCGTGGGCGTTGATGAGATCATCGCACATGGCTACGATATCATCGATGGAAAGCTCGCTCTGGCAATGGGGATCCATCATGGCGGCATGATAGATATATTCCTTCTTCAACGTGCGGGCAGCTTCAATGGTCAGCAGCTGTACATTGATGTTGGTACGGTTCATGGCGGCGCATTGTTCGGGCAGGTCGCCAACGTAAGTTGGGGTCACGCCGCTGGCATCCACCATACAGGATACTTCTACCACTGCATTTTGGGGCAGGTTGGTGATCAGTCCGGTGTTCAGCACATTGCCGCCAATCTTGTAAGGCACATTGGTTTCCATGGCTTCCATGATGTAGCTGGCATATTCATGAGAGCGAACGTGTGTAAGCTCCTGATTGCTAAGCAGCGCATCACGCTGTGCCCCCCATTTCCTGATCTGCTCCACACAGCGGCGGGGATACTCATCCAGGGGAATGTTGAAGCGTTCAATGAGCTCGGGGTATTTGTCCTTGATAAAGAAAGGCATGTATTCAGCGTTATGCTCGCTGGATTCCGTCACATAATAGCCAAAGCGTTTCATGATTTCATAGCGAACCATATCGCCATGCTTTTCTGTGCGTGCTTCGGCCCGGCGCTTTACCTCCGGGTATAGATCCTTACCGTTTTCGGTCAGGGAAAGGAGCCAAGCCTGGTGGTTGATGCCAGCGATGTTCCACTGCATTTTAGGATCGTAGGTCATGCCCAGATGCTTTAGCAGGTCTGGCACGCAGCTTTGAACGCTGTGGCATAGGCCTACAGTTTTGATAGATGTCATGCGCAGCAAAGCACCGGTCAGCATGGCCATGGGATTGGTATAGTTCAGGAACCAGGCATTGGGGCAGACTTCTTCCATGTCTTTGGCAAAGTCCAGCATAACAGGTATCGTGCGCAATGCGCGGAAGATACCGCCGATGCCCAGGGTATCGCCGATGGTCTGCTTGAGGCCGTACTTTTTGGGGATATCAAAATCTGTTACGGTGCAGGGCTCATATCCGCCCACCTGAATGGCGTTTACGACATAGTTGGCGCCACGAAGCGCGTCCTTGCGGTTTTCAACACCAAGGTAAGCCTTGATGGTGGCTTTGCCGCCATGATTGCGGTTGATGGTTTCCAGCATGAGCTGTGATTCCTTCAGCCGATCAGGATCAATATCATAAAGTGCAATGGTAGAATCACTCAGTGCTGGTGACAGCATACTGTCGCCAAGCACATTCTTGGCAAAAACGGTGGAACCAGCACCCATGAATGTAATTTTGGCCATGGAAATGAACTCCCCCTTATGTTGCATGATGAATACAAGTATATTCGTTATTTAAGTTGAAATCAATATTCATCTGTTGCATAATATACGTGTTATGTTGCATTTGCGATAAGGGGTGACACGTGGTTGGAAAGGCGTATTTTCCCCATGCAGACTGATAAGGATTTATCATTAAGGGATTGCGGTCATGAGGTATGCCCTCCCCGTCATCACTTTGGACCTGCTGTGAGGGATTATTATTTGCTTCATGTAATCAGAAAGGGGAGCGGTGTTTTTGAAAATAAATATGGCTCATATGAACTGAGCGCTGGTCATGGGTTTATGATATTTCCCCACGAGGTTACGGTGTATACGGCAAGCAGTCATGATCCTTGGGAATATGACTGGGTTGGCTACATGGGAAAACATGCCGGAGAATGGACCCAGAAAATCGGCGTTACACAGGAAAATCCTGTGCTTGCTTTGGGGGAGTATGCAGGAAAGATAACCAGAATCATACGTGATATTTGCGAGGATTCTGCGGCGCTGGATGCCAGGGATATTGCTGCGACAGGCAGTCTGTACCGTTTATTTGCATGGGCCATGGAAAGTGCAATGCCGAAAAGCGGAAGCTTGACCGTATCTGCTAGCGAACGCTACTTTCAAAGAGCATATTGGCATATGGAAAGCAACTACCAACGGAATCTTCAAATAGCCGATGTGGCGGATTATGTGGGGCTAAGCAGGTCGCAGTTGTTCCGGGTGTTTATAAAACATGGCGGCATGCCGCCTCAGCAGGCGTTGCAAGCCATACGGCTCAAACAAGCAGAAACACTGCTTTATACAACTGAACTCCCACTTAAGGCAGTGGCATTATCCTCAGGGTTTTCAAGCGCCGCTAGAATGGGAGATGTATTTAGACAAGAAAAGGGGATGACGCCAACACAGTATCGGAAAGAAAAACAAAACAGAACCTAAGGATACAGGTTCTGTTTTTTGAGAAATTGTTACCAAAGCTACAAGTGATTACAGTGAAATCCCCAGCTTGCTCCTGACGCATTGCTTGATGACTTCAGCGCAGTTGTCCCAGCCGATGCTGGCGCTGTTTAGGCAAAGGTCATAATTGACAGAATCTTTCCAGTTTTCACCTGTGTAGTATTTGTGGTACTCGGAGCGATATTTGTCAGTGCGGCGGACAGCATTTGCTGCTTCCTTCTCTGTCATATCAGAACGCTCCATTATGGTTTTCACGCAATTCTCAAAAGGAGCCTGTATGTTGACGCTCACCACGTTGTCAAGATCTCGAAGTACATAATTGGCAGCCTTGCCCATGACGATAAAGGATTCTGTCTTTGCCAGCATTTTCAGTATTTTTACTTGATAATTAAACAGGTTAACATCAGATACAAACTTGTTATTTTCCGGGGTGAGTACATTGCCATAGTGTTCCCTATCAGGAACCATCATCAAAAGACGGCGGTTCAACTTCTCATCGGCCAATGCAAAAAGCTCCTCGCTGATTCCGCTTTCAATGGATGCCAACTGCAGCAGTTCCTTATCCATCAGTTTGATGCCCAGTTCCCCCGCCAACTTTAAGCCAATCTGCTTGCCGCCGCTGCCAAATCCTCTGGCGATGGTAATGACATAATTGTTCATGGCGCACCCTCCTTGCCTTACATTGATCAAAATATATTGCCTTGTAAAAAATATGCTTAGTACTGACGTTACTTTTCTTTGAGAATGGTCTTTTCTCCTTCTTTTAAAGAAAAATAAACCAGAATAAAGGGTCATTGATAAAGGTTTGTGCAGGAAGCAATTTGTTTTGTGTCATTAATGTTTAAATAAAAAAATGAATGTGCGTAAGGATAATGGGTGAAAAAGCAAGTTGATACACTTATGCAAGAAAATTGGTCTAGCAAAATTTGCATATATTATCATTTGATTATTCATATCTTGAATACTGTATGCTGCTTTGTACAACATTGCTTCAATTTGCCTTCTGCGATAACATTATCTAGCATCGGGCGTGAGCTTTTGAATATGATACGGTGGGTGAAGCATACATCGGCTAACATAAAAAATCCCGGCTTTAACAGGCCGGGATTTGACTATAATGATACTATTTAAGGAGAAAGTCCAGTATGTTCATGCCTGTATCAGTCTGTGTTTTATACAACTCCGTATAACCGCATTGAGTACAGGAAACTGTGATGAATTTCTTGTTTTGAATATCAAACAGTTTAGCAAAATTCCCGCCGATAGCTTGGAACTGATCTGTTTCATAGCGGGTGTTTCCGCATTTTGTACAGACAAATTTCGAGTGATTTTGCTCCATAGGTACATCCTCCTAAGAATATCCTAAATGCCGGAGAGGTAAAGGTTTGATTTTGAAGAATTCTGCAAGAATGAATTATTCGCCCCAGAACAACAGCTCGAAGGATGGATATTCTTCCTCACCAGTATTATTTTGCTCCACATGCATTCCAAGGCATCGGCCATACATTTTCATCTGGGAATCGATCATGACGGTCGGTTCATTTTTTGTCAGGACAACAATCTTTTCTCGATAAATGGAGTTGACCTTCCGAAGAGCCATATGAATGTACCAGGTATCACTTGATTTGGATATTTCGGTTACATATGCCGTATAGCCCATGACACGGCCGGTGTAGCCGTTGATTTTGCTTGTCAGAATGCTGTATGCGGGCTTAATAGCATCTTTGCTCACTTTTTCACGAAGCTCGGTTTCGCTCCATACTCTGGAAGCTGTAAAAGTAAAGTGCCGATCGCTTAAGCCCTTTTTGGACAAGGTGATTTCAAAGGAGTATTCGCCTTCCTCAGCAGTATTAATGGAGAAGGAAAAAGCGCCCTTTGCGTTTGCCTTCTTTTTCGTGGTCTTGCCATTGACCACACACGTAATTTGTGTTGCAGGGTCAGTGGTGCCAGAAATGAGAAGCTTATCAGTTGTAATATCTTCCGGGAAGGTTTCGTCAAAGCGTACCGGCAACAGGGTCTTGTCATAGGTGATACCGGGCAATTGCAGTTCATCTATATCTATACCGTTGACTGTGACTGTCAGAACCAAGACATATACTCCCTCGCGGGGCATATTAAAATCCAATGTAAAGCTTCCGGTTTTGCCGGCAGTGCCCTTAACCAGTTCCGGCTTTTCATCACCCATGCGATATATGGAACCTGTTATGGAAGCGCCGGGCGTTGTTGTGCCTTTGATAACGAATGAAGATTTATTTGTTTGGGTAGGGGGTTCCTGCGTTAATTGCGTCGTGGCCAATGCTGCCGGTGTCTCACCTGCTGCCGCTGCCTCACCTGCGGAGCCGGGCATGGCCAGAACCTTGGTAAACCGCCAGGTATCCATGATATCGTTTATGGCGTTGTTATCTTTTCCATTGAGTCCCCGGCCGTAAACCTGGTAATCCAGAGTAATGGTATAGCCGTTGCGGATGGTCCTCCTGGCAAACCCCCTGTGGTCCACTTTACCGCCCAGGCGCTGAACATACTTGAGCATCAGGAACCGGCCGTATGCCGTGGTTTTTTTCCATTCTGCACTATCGTAGGAGATGCCAAGGGCTTCGTATGCTTCGCCATCCAAATGCTCACGGCGATATTTGGCGCGGGTAGCGGGCGTATGCTGATCGATATCAAAGTAAGTTTGTGCATCCACATCTTTCAGGGCAGTGATTTGCAGGCGTGTATCTCCGTTCTTTCCGTATGCTTGCAAAAGGATGCCCTCTGCCTGGAAAGTCTGCAGCATAACATCCACAGTGACTCCTTTGGTGTTTAGAAAGTCCACATGGGTTTCCATGTTGGCTTCGGTAAGGATGGTATATGAATCCGGTATTTCCAATGTAGCATAGATAGAGTCAAGGTTGACAGCTTGACATAGGCCGGGGACTGCGGCCAGAAGACACAAGCATAGGACAACCAGGGCAAATGTTACTTTGCGCATTCCAAGCACCATCCTTTTGTGTGTGTAATTAAGGCAAAACCCAGTGCAATACGGCTTCGGGCACGGTTACGATACCGCCAGCCAGGGAGACTTCTCTTTTAGAACCGGTAAGGGTACAAAGCATGATGACTTCCTGATCAAGTTCCAGACCATGTAAATCAGTGCACAATACGGCAACAGGATTCTGCCCGCCATCAGCAGCAATAACAGCCATAGGTTGGCCGTTATTGCCTGACAAGGCCAGGATCTTTCCCTGATACTGTACAGGGGCATTCTTATACTTGTCAGGATCTGCGGCCAGTTTTTCATATGCTACTTTCTTGACTTTCTTTTGAAAGGCTTCCTGCTCGTCCGCCTCGCTGGGCAGGCGGATAATGGTAAGCTTTTGATCGTTTCTCAGGTACCCAGGCATGGTGGCGCGAACGGTGTATATGTTTTCGCCGATCCTAGGCAGATCAACCATTGAGGAAAAAGTTCCATCTTCGGCCACATCTGCGTCATAGATCTTGGATCTGTATAGCACCTGAACAGACGCGCCAGGCTTTACGGAACCGGTGACAATTGCGCTGCTGCCTGCGACTCCTTGCTCAAATTGCGTTACTGCCATAGCAGCTTTTGTTTGGTTAAATACAACAGTGAATGATACAACGCCATATCCTTTTTCTCCGATGGCATACACATCGATAATGTTTTTTCCATCTTTAGGTAAACGGCTTACGGTAAATGTAAAACGCCCTTGATCGTCGGATGTGAAGCGTTCATAGCCTGTGTCGTTGACATAATAGCGCATGGAAGTATTGGGCTCGGTGCTACCGGATACGGTGAAGGATGAGGTTTCTACAACAGAAGGAGCATCATCCAATGTCAGTTGTGTTTCGTCACGCTGAACCCGGACCTGGGCCGGGGCAGGCGTACGTGAGGGTATGGGCGCCAGGGTTGCCATGGGTGCAGGTGTCAAGGAGGGTTGCGGCGTCCATTGCGCCCCCAGAAATAAAAGGGATGAGGCAGTTTGGAAAAGTACGGCTTCGTCCTGAGCTGTTGGTTCTCTGCCGATGATTTCGACGGTAATCGTATACAGTTTGTTATAGCGGACCGTGGCATACGCGATGGTCTGTACAGACATGGTCTGAACGGTGGTACTGCCACGAAAAATCGCAAACTCTGGTAATTCCGGACTCCAGGCACCATGCGCATATCCGCCAGAACGAGCAAATTGCAACAGAAAGTTATCCTTTTGCTCAGTTGTCATGGCATAGATATCATTGCCTTCTATTTCTGCAGGTTTTTCATGGCGCTGCACTTGAATCTGCCCGCTCTGTTCCGGAAAGGCTGCCAGGATTGTACCTGAGGAAGAAAAGCTGGCTGCCAGTGCTTGCGGCGTTGTACCCATCTTTTGAATCACGTGTTGCTTTGAATCGAGGTTTTCGGGTGTCAAAACTTGCCAGTCAGTAGGCAAGTAAAAACGGACTCCCTCGTGAGCAAAGCTGTATGATGTGTTTTCTGCGATAGCAAAGCCACAGACACTAATACACAGCAGTACCAGCAGAAGCCACAACCAGCTTGTCCGATGCATGTGCCTGCCTCCGTCCAGCCTGGCTTTTATAAGGCCAAAGCCTGATTTCATATGCATGCATTTTACCATATCACAACTTAAGGTGCAAGGAAACGCCTGTAAACATTTGCGTAATCAGATACCGCTGCAAGTGATGAATGCATGCATATTTCCATAAATGCAGGCCATAATAGGCATATCACCAAGGAAAAAGGAGGAGAGAAATGCTTCCTTTAGATACAGCAAGGTCATATAAAAAAAACCATACATTAAGAGCAGTTCTGCTTTTGAGCGCAGTGTGTATGGCTGGTGCGGCATTTATGGCCAATTACAGGAATCCTGAACCTGAATACAAACCATATGCGGCGATGGACAGCAATGTTTCTCCAGTGATGGCGAATACGCTTCCATCAAGGCTGCCGGAATCAATACGCAAAGGGCTTCCTGATGGCTGGAAGCTGACAACAGTAACGCCAACTGAAGAAAGCTTGTGGTCTGGGAAACTTCTTTTGGTGGATGAAAACCATCCGATACCGGACAGCGCGCCGCCGCCAAACACACTGAGCATAGCTGCCTTGGGGGAGGGAAAGGTCGCCGTTCGTTCCATGCAGCCAAGTGCCCATGAAGAAGTAATTGCTGCATTGAAAGATATGTTTACCATGGGTAAAAGCAACGGCATTACCAGCTGGCTTGTATGGGAGGGGAGCCGCTCTGATGGCCAGCAGCTGGAACTGCAGATGGAACGGCTGCGGCAGTATGCCCATGTTATGCCGCTGGTTGATGCGGCTGCCCGGACTGCAAGGGAGGTTCCGGCACCCAAGCAAAGCGAGCATCAGCTGGCATATGCGGTAGATATACGGATTGCAGACGGATGGAATGCTGTGCCGGACGCTGCGCCGCTGGACGCGTCCTATGCCGGGAAGCTGCTGCTGGATAACGCATGGCAGTATGGCTTTATCCATCGATATGGCAGCAAAACAGCCCCGCCCTACGAGGACGAGGCTTATCATTTCCGGTTTGTGGGTTTGGCCCACAGTACCTTGATTAAGGTGCTGGATGTTGATTTTGAACAATACCTGAATATCCTTCAAAGCGAGGGTACAATCACCTACTATGAAAACGGCCATCCCCGCTATTCCGTTATAACAAAGCGAATAGATGAGGGAAAATCGTTCTTTATTCCGGCAGGCTGCACCTGGGAGGCATCTATGGACAATACAGGCTTTGCAGTAGTGGCAGTTGCCTATCTGCTGCCTGAAGTAGGAAAGTGATCAGGGGATGGCACGGATGTTAGCAAAGGGATAAAATACGTACCGCACATGCCCATGAATCTGGTTGCGGTGCAGTGTGCCTACAGTTCGGCTATCATTGCTGTTGTCCCTGTTGTCTCCCATGACGAAGTATTCATCTTCGCCCAAGGTAAGCAAGGCCATGGAATTATCATTGTCGTTGCGCCGTGGTGTAAGATAAGGCTCATCTATAGCTTCACCGTTGACATAAACAATGTTTGTACCATGATCCGCATCGTATTTGATTTCCACCGTATCACCCGGGATGGCGATCAGCCGCTTGACGAAATACTCTTTGCGGCCTGGATATCGGCAGATGATTACATCTTGACGGGAAGGACTGCCCAATAGGTATTCAGGCTTGGTGACTAACATCAATTCTCCGTTGACCAGTGTATCTGTCATGCTCTCCCCATCTACACGGATGGGTTCAAACAAATAAGTACGGATCAATAATGCGATTACAACTGCGGCTCCGATGGTCAAAAACCAGCTGAGGATTTCCTTGGTCAGGCTTTTTTGCTTGCGTTGAGTTATCTGCTGTTGTATGTTTTGGTTGGGTTCTTGCTGTGGATGGATGCTCATAATAGGGGCCCCCTTGTATATGTCTGAAGAGACCATTCCAGTTTGGAAATGACCGTATAGGCTTCTTCGCTAGCGGAGCCCATGGGAAGCAGGCACAGTGCCAATGCACAGGCCAGGGCAATGACGGGACGCAGGTAAGGATTCCTTTGCGGTCTGGGGGAGAGGAGTAGTCCGGCAGCATTCAGGAGAAGCTCTTTTTCCTTTACTGCAGCCCATATGGCGGGCAAGTGGTTTCTCTGGGCGCTCAATTCCAATCCTCCTTTGCTTTTTTCAATTTTTGACGGATACGATGAAGACCAATCTTGACCTGAGGGATGCTCTTGTGAAGCGCAGTGGCGATTTGCTTGTAATCCATGCCTTCCAGAGCATACATCAACAGCATATCTCGCTGATCACGGTCAAGGCCGGACAGGACCCCGAACAAGCCTGAGTAAATCTCCCTGCGGATAAACAGGCTTTCTGGTGTTTTGTCATCTTGAGCGGACGATAAGTCATCAACTGAAAGGGGATGATGTTTGCGTTTTCGAAGCATATCAATGCTCTTGTGCCGAACCAATGCCGAAAGAAAGGTTGTGAAAGTAAAATCCGGCCTGTATGCATGAATATGCAGGTACAAATCCGCAAAGCATTCCTGTACAACATCCTCGGCTAGGAATGGATCTTTTACAAGCGCTGCAGCCTGGCGATAAGCGTGTTCCCTGTGGCGCAGCACAAGGGTTTCAAATGCCTGCTGGTCGCCTTCTGTCACACGGCGGATGAGAGCGTTGTCATCCTGCAAACCGGTCCCTCCTTTAGCTTCATCCGCGTGTATATTCATATACTCGCATGGAAGTTGAAAAAGTTACACCTATTTTTGTATTCAATATATGGAAAATAAGAAAGATGCCCCGCTCAAATATAGCGAGGCAGCATTTGTGATATTAATCATTGGGTCAGGTGCTGTGTCATGTCTCATATAAATTGCTTGTTTTCATTGTACCCTTTGGTCTTGGCCTGGTGGAATGGTCCGTATTTTATCCAGCGGATAAATAACCAGCCGTACCCGCCCCAGGATTGCTTCGCGATTGATTGGACCGATGATATGGCTGTCGGTGCTGTGGATGCGGTTGTCGCCAAGGACAAAGAATTCGTCAGCACCAAGGGTGATCGGGCCAAATGCATAATCAGCAGGGTAGGTAATATAGTCCTCATGGAGCTGTACGCCGTTGACTAGTACCACTTCTTTTTGCACTTCCACCGTATCTCCTGGAATACCCACCACCCGCTTGACATAGGTGTCTTCGCGGCCGGGGTAACGGCAGATCACTACATCTAACCGGCTAGGCTCCTGCTGCCAATAGTCGGCCTTGGATACAAGGATGAATTCATTGTGCAATAGCGTCTGGCTCATGCTTTGTCCATCCACCCGTAACGGTTCCAGCACATAAAACTGAAGCAAAGCAGCGACACCTATGGCGCCAATAAAAACAGCCACCCAGGACAGTATTTCACGGATGGCCCTTTTTGTTTCGATGGAAGGGTCAGTGTGCGTCTCAGGCAGGGGAAGAAGGGACAAAGGATCGGAACGCCTGTTGTTTTCGGCGTCGTGTTTCTTTGCCACTCCTTTCCCCCCTTTCCCCATATACTGTGGGGCAGAGTATTATTGAATGCTGCGAATGCTGTTAAAAGGATAGAAAACAAACCGTACTTGGCCGATAATCTGGTCCCTGGTGATTGGACCAATAATCCGGCTGTCATTGCTGTCATCCCGATTATCACCCATGACAAAATATTGGTCTTCCCCTAGCGTAGTGAGGGGATAGGAATGGTTGCTGTCGTTCCTATCTGGTGTTAAAAACGATTCATCTTGAGCTTCGCCATTGACATATACGATATTGGTTCTGTTATCCCTGTCATACCGTATTTCAATGGAATCGCCTGGTAATGCAATCAGCCGTTTGACAAAATACTGGTTGTTACGGCCAGGATACTTGCAGATAATTACATCTTGACGGGAGGGAGAACCCAAATAGTATTCAGGCTTGGTGACAAACACCAGCTCTTTATTATGCAGTGTATCGCTCATGCTGTTGCCGTCTACACGGATAGGCTCAAATAAAAAGGTTCTGATTAAGAAAGCGGCAACCACGGCCGTGACAATTGTGAGTATCCAGCTGATGATTTCTTTTTTGACATCCTTTTTCGGGGTAGCGTCAGTTGATGCGGAAGATTCAGGATCAGCTTGGGCGGCGGGGTTGGTCTCTTTTTCTGGTTCGGTGCTCATGAGGATAAAAGCCTCCTTCAGTTGCTTGGTTATTTTTGCGGATGTTTACCATGGCAGTGGGCTCTGCCAGCCCGGAAGGCAGGGGGTTATATGTTTTGATGAACTTGATCAGCTGGCGCAGGTCCCTGAATAAGTACTTTTTTACGGCGTTTCAAAAACACAGCCCTGTCCATCATAACGATACGGCCGCAACCTGCGCACTTGATCTTAATATCGGCGCCAGTACGGATAACGGTCCATTCATTGCTGCCGCATGGATGGGTTTTACGAGTCTGGATGCGGTCTCCCAGGCGGATATCCTCCATGTGCTCAACCTCCAGACAATAGTTGCAATTATTATAATCCAACATCCGGTAAGTTTCAACACCCATTGGCTGGCAAAATACATACTTTGTTCCTGTTCGTTTTCAACAGAAATATCTGGTGTTTAGCCTTCCAAAAGCATGAAAATGGCACGATCCGCCGTTTTTATGCTATACTATATAGGATAACCAACAAAGGGCGGTGGAATCGTGCCGGCGGATAAGTATGAACTGGTGGCCCTGGTGGCACGCTACTGGTTTGCCTTTTTGGGCGTCGTTATCGTTTGGCGTAGCTTTATCTGGCTTAGGTCAGATGCCAAACGAAAGCGAAAACGCTTGAAACAGCTGCCGGATGCCGGGTTGGTAGGTGAGATGGTTGTACTAGCAGGCAGTGAAGCCTTGCCGCCTGGCTCTGTAATCCCACTGCCCCGGGAAGGTACAATGGGCAGCCTTCGCAGCTGCGATGTCAGTATTCCATGTGACGGTGTAGCAAACCGACACGTTGATTTTCGGTTTGTGGATGGAGTGGGCCTGGTGCTTACACCTGCCCCGCGTCAAGAGTTGATTGTGGATGGTCAGGAGGCAAAACCAAATCAGCAAGAATGGGTCATGCACCATGGCTCCCGCTTGATGATAGGGGACGCGCTTTTGCGTATGCGACTGTTTATGGGGCTTGAAACCGCCCGCTCTGCCGCATTCCAGCAAGATGTGCAGGAATTGGACCTGACACCGGAAATGGCTGTCGTCCGTGAGGAGTGGCCAGAAGAAGGCTATATTCCAGAGGATAACACGCCGCCACAGCCGGTGTATATGCAGCAGCCCTTTGAGCCGGGCTGGGAGGATGAGACAAGACCCTATCACCAGCGGATGCTATCCTGGCAGGATACGGGCCGGTATGCGTGGGATAGGCAGATGCAGAACCAGCGATACCAAGCCCCTTATATGCCTAATGTGCAAGCGGAAGATTTTGATGGCTCGGATGAAACTCAGGACGGGCAGGAAACATGGCTTGATCCTTATGATACAGATGATCAGGAGCCTGATGATTGGCGGCAGCTGCCGCCGCGCGAGGCACCGCCCCGGCGCGGTCTCTTTCGCAGGGGGAGGCGGTGATTAAATGATGATCAAAAAACGTGATCCGGCCTGGATGCTGGTCAGCGTTGTCATGCTGTTCTTTTTCAGCGCCTTTTTGCTGATTTCATTTCAAAAGGAACAGGTAAACTGGCAAGGGCTACTGCTGAGCGTGGCTGTACCTGCTATGATTTATATTGGTTCTATAATTCTGCCTAAGCTTTTCCCAGCGGACAAGCTTCTTTTGACTTTAACGAACTTCTTGTGCGCTTTGGGTGTTTTGCTTTTATATCGCATCAAGCCGGAGTATGGTTTGGACCAGGCCTTTCATTATGGCGTAGGGCTGGCTTGCATGTTGGTTGCTATCCTGGTGGTGCATAAGGTGCGTTCCTGGCGATGGATTGCCTTTGTTGCCATCTTCCTTTCTCTGGGGGCCTTGGCGCTGCCGATTGTTGTTGGCACCACCATCAATGGCGCCAAGAGTTGGATCAGTATTGCCGGGCAATCATTACAACCCAGTGAGCTGGTAAAGTTATCGTTCCTGGTTGTTTTGGCCTATTATATGAGCCGGCACAGGATGCTGCCCTGGCTTTTTCTAGCGGTAGGAAGCCTTGGGATTTTAATGCTGCAGCAGGATCTTGGCACTGCACTGATGTACTATTTCACGACACTTTTTCTTTATTTTGCTTCAACCAGTAACGTTCCTATGACCTTGCTAGGCGCTGCCGGAGGGGCGGGGGCTGCTGTAACCGGCTATATGCTGTTTGATCGCGTAAAAGTCCGGATCGCTGCATGGCGCAACCCTTGGGCGGACTATGCCAACAAAGGATTTCAGATTGTTCAGTCACTGATAGCCATTGCAAGCGGCGGGTTATTTGGTGTAGGTCTTGGCTTGGGTTCACCAAGGGATATACCGGAATATACTTCGGACTTTATTTTTGCGGTGCTGTGTGAGCAATTCGGCATCCTATTTGGTCTATGCGTTCTATTGGTCTATGTGGTACTGATACTGCGGGGTGTAAGTATTGCCATTCAGTCGCGGGAAAGCTTTCATGCGCTGCTGGCCATGGGCTGCGTGCTGATGCTTGGGGTACAGACCTTCGTCATCATAGGTGGTGTCATCAAGCTGATCCCCCTGACAGGTGTCACCATGCCCTTTGTCAGCGAAGGCGGGACATCCCTTGTATCCTGCATGTGTCTGATCGGTATGCTCCAGGGTGTGGCCAGCCGCAATGAGGATCTGCTTAAGGAAGATGCAAGGCTGGCAAGCCTGGGTGTACACGGGGAATAATACCGGAAGGGAGGCAGCACAAGTGAAGCAGCAGAGAATGAATTTTAGACTCCTGGCCTTTATGTTAGTAGGCTTGTTTGTGTTGCTGGCGGCCTATGGCGGTTATAGCGTAACGGTTTATGGTAACCGATGGGTCTCCCACAGGGGTAACACAAGAACCAGGCAGGCTACGGACGCGGTTACCCGTGGTGATGTGTTGGATCGAAGCGGTATTGTACTGGCTACCACCAGCGAGGGCAGCCGTGTTTATCAAAGCGACGAGGCCAGCCGTCGCGCTGTCGTGCACCTTTTAGGTGACGAAAAGAAATTTGTTTCCAATGGCGTTGAGGCGTTTATGGCTAGCTATTTGCTGGGGTTTGAGACCACCATCGCCGAGCGCCTGGTGCAAACCATTAATGGTGTTGAGCGCAAGGGTGATAGTATATCATTGACGATAGACAGCAAGCTTTGTACCACCATTGCCCAGGCATATCCGGACGGTACAGCCGGGGCCGCAGTGGTGATGAACTACAAAACAGGCGAGGTGCTGGCTATGGTCAGCCTGCCGACCTTTGACCCCTATAAAACAAGCGAGGTATCGGAGAACGATCCGCAAAAGCCCTTCTGGAACCGGGTGACGCAAGCCAAGTATGCACCGGGCAGTACATTCAAAATTGTTACCATGGCCAGTTCACTTATGAATATTCCCGGCATTGCATCAAGGCACATGATATGTACCGGCAATTTACCTGTGAATAATGTTGTGATTACCGATTTTGGTAAAGCGGTGCACAATGAAAAAAACCTGACTCAGGCTTTTACGATCAGCTGCAATAATATCTTCGCTTCTCTTGCTTTGGAACTGGGAGATGACAAGCTCCGTAAAACAGCAGAAGCTTTTGGGTTCAATGACAACTTTCTGTTCAGAGACCTTGTGGTGGAAAACAGCGTCTATCCAACCACGGGCCGGGACAAGGCGCAAATCGCTTGGTCTGGTGCAGGACAGGGGAATATTGAGGTTACACCCTTGCACATGTGTATGGTAGCATCGTCCATTGCCAATGGCGGTATAATGATGGAACCTGGCCTCATCAAGACAATCTTCAATGAAAGCGGGGCGGCCCGCAAGGAATATGTGCCAAAGGTCTATCGAAAAGCAGTACCTGAGGATGTTGCCGCAGCGGTTAAAACCGCAATGCGGAATGTGACCACAGAAGGTACAGGCGTCAATGCCAATGTGGATGGACTGACGGTGTACGGTAAAACAGGCTCTGCGGAGGCAACTGTTGACCAAGTGAATGTGGTACATGGTTGGTATGTGGGCTTCTTGGGTGACACTGACCTTCCTTATGCGGTGAGCATAATTGTTGAAAAAGGTGAAAGTGGCAGCGGAGCGGCTGCACCAATCGCGAAAAAGATTTTTCAATATCTGAAAAGCAATTACAGGTAAAAAAAGGGAGCCGGGCGGCTCCTTTTTTATGCTTCGTTCCTAGGGTCAGTGCTTTTTTTCTTGGGCGCCAGGGGATTGATGTATTCAATTTCCAACTGGTCAAAACTAATGGATTCCACAAAATGCTCTTTTGTAAAGCGGGTTTGGCCAAACTCATCCCACTCGCGCTGGTTCTTCTGCAGCCATAGCGGACGGGAAAGATCAAGCTCTTTTAATGCGACTTGAAGCGCCTCCAGGGGCTCGTCCCGAAGGCAGGGAGCGGTTGATTGCTTAATAATACGGTGGCCCTTAATCATGCGGACCCACAGGCTGGATGTTGATTGCAACAGGGTATCCTCCTTGGCCTTGATACTACCATTATGGGCTAGAAGCCGTAAAAACGCAAGATGCTGTATTGCCATCCCCTTGAAAGAAAGATATAATGAAAGGCAGATTTATTTTTTTGAAGGGAGGACGCCGAATGGAAATGACCTTCTGCCCTCTGTTCAGCGGGTCCAGTGGCAACTCGCTGTATGTGGCCTCTGCCCGCACACGGCTGTTAATTGATGCTGGACTGCCTGGAAAAACGGTGGTGGATGCCCTGACCCAAATCGGCGTGAATCCTGCTAGCTTGTCTGCGATACTTATAACACACGAGCACAGCGATCACGTCCGCGGCGCAGGGGTACTCAGCCGCAAATTTGATATACCGATCTATGCTACTCCCGGTACCTGGTATGCCATGGAACGGTCGATAGGCCCTGTCAACCAGCGAAATCGCAGGGAATTTTATCCTAATATGGATTTTTTCGTTGAGGAAATTGGGGTTACCCCTTTTTTGATTCCTCACGATGCAGCGGAACCAGTGGGGTATCGCTTGCATCATGGCACGTTCAGCGTGGCTACGGCTACCGATATGGGCATTATGCGAAAGAATGTGCTAGAACAGCTGGCAGGGGTGGATCTTCTGCTGCTGGAAAGCAATCATGACCCGGATATGCTGCGGCAGAACCCGCATTACTCACAAACGTTGAAAAAGCGCATTCTGGGAAACAAGGGCCATTTAAGCAATGAGTCATGCGCCGAGGCGGTATTGGCTTTGTGTGGGACAGGTGTTCGCCATGTGGTACTGGGGCATTTAAGTGGCGAGAATAACCTGCCGGAGTTGGCATACAGTACCACCTGCCGGGTGCTTTCGGATGCCGGGTTGGTTTGCGGGCAGGATGTCACTGTGGATATGGCTTGGAGGGACCGGGTGGGGAATGTATATGTGATCCGGGATGGACGGATGGAACTGACCCAATGCTGTGTGTAACTAATGGATATACAAATCGATTGCAGTGTAGCGAAGCTTCAAAGCGACAGGGAGGAAACAGGTTGTCTAGACTCGGAAAAACGATAGGCGCACGCTGTGTACTTTTGCTTCTTTTGGTAACGGTGCTGCTGCGGATTGTGTTCAGTTATGCGTTGAATGCCCTTTTTAGTACCCAGGCGTTGATGCAGACAGAGATTTATTATGCAGCGACACTGGTTTTAGGCGTCGTTACCATGGGCATCCCTGTGTTTTTGTTGATTTATCTTTTCAGGCCCCGCTATGTGTCTGTTTTAAAGGCACAGATGGAATACCCACCATTTTCTGCTACGCTAAGGGTGGTGATGGCTGGTGTCATTGGCAGCTTTATGCTGCAGCTGTATTCACAGTTATGGGCCATGCTGCTGGAGATGATTGGCGTTCCCCTGTGGGTTTATGATGTTCCGCTGCCCAACAATGGTGCGCAGATTATACTGGCTATTGCTGCCGTGGCGCTGATGCCTGCAATTTTGGAGGAGCTGCTTTTTCGTGGTGTTTTGTTGGAAGGCCTGAAAAAGGAGCTGTCTAGGAAGGCGGCCATCTGGTTGACGGCGCTCCTGTTTGCCTTTATGCATGGCTCTGTGGTAGGCTTGCCAGCCCATTTGACACTTTCGTTTGTGCTGACATTACTTGCGGAAAGGCAAAATAACCTGCAGCTGCCTATGGTATACCACTTTACGCATAATGCGACGATGCTTTTGCTATCGCTTTATTTTCGCAAGGTATTTGAGGGGATGGACGCAAGCACCCAAGCAGCCGCCGATATTTCTGGCCCTGGGATTTTATGGGCGATCATGAGCCTTTTTTTCATGGCAGTGATGCTAACATTTGTTTACTGGCGGCTGCTCAAGCCGCTGATAATGACATCTGGTACCCGGAATGCGGATTTGATGGATAACGACCCAGTTCCCCTTAAACGTCGGAATAAGGTGATTGTTTATGGGCTTATTGCAATCCTGATGGCGTTTTTGCTCTTTCAATATATCCTGAACCTGTTTCCGGCGTAATTGCTAGACGTGGCTTTATTTGTTGGTTGGCGGGACTGCCCGCGGAAATGAGGCTGCATGCAGGCTGCGGTGATCTGTCTGGGAAAATTAAGAGAAAAGCATTGGCGGAGCGCTGCTGATGAGTATTTGAAGCGGCTGACCCGCTATGGACGTGTGGAAGAAATTGAGCTGCCGGATGAACCTGAGCCAGCGGATGAGAGCGAAGCTCTCTGCCGCCAGGTCATGGACAAAGAAGCGGCCAGGATATTGGGCAGGATAAAACCAGGGGATTACGTTATCGCCTTGTGCATTGACGGGAAGCAATGGGACAGCGCTGAGCTGGCAAAGCACGTTGGTTTGCTGCCGCAAAAAGGTTATCAGCGCATCGTTTTTGTGATTGGCGGTTCCCTTGGGCTGGGGCAAAGCGTTATGCAGCGTGCAGATGAAAAACTTTCCTTATCCAAAATGACCTTCCCCCATCAGTTGGCGCGTGTGCTCTTGTTGGAGCAAATCTACAGGGCTGCAAAAATCAACGCTGGTGAGCGGTATCATAAATAGACAATGCTATGGGCGGGAGTTTTCTCCCGCCCATGTTTCATATCATGGGTAAACCTGATATATATATAACAGCGCACAATATTGGTATTGCCAAAAGTGCGATGTATAGAAACAGCATATTTCGATCTTTTGCAGCCTGCATAAGAAGGGCATTTGGGTCGGAAAATATGTTCGGAGGGATGATATTGTACAATTTATTGATTGGCGGCGCGGCTGGACAGGGCATTGATACCACAGCCGCTATTTTGGAGAAGCTGCTGAAGCGGGCAGGATATAACGTATTCACCATGCGTGATTTCATGTCCCGCATTCGTGGCGGGCACAATTTCTGTACCATTCGCTTTGGTACTGAACCTGTTCGTTCTCACAGTGAACGATTTGACGGCATGATTGCGCTGAATAAGGATACGGTGGAAGTCCATAAGGATAAGCTTACTGAAAACGGCTTTATCCTTTGCGATAAAAAGTTGGGTATTGAGGATCCCAGGGCGATTGTATTGGATATGGACGACCGGGCCAAATCCCTTGGCAGCTCCCGGGCAGCCGGAAGTATTGCAATAGGCGCCGTACTCAAGCTGTTTGGTGAAAACCTTGATAAGATTGAGGATGTATACCGGGAGTCGGTACATCCTGTTTTCTTTGATATCAACATCAAAGCAGTGCATGAAGGTTACGGGCTTACGGAAAAGCGCTTCAGCCATCTGGATGGCACTTATGGAGACTGGCTGCTGATTAACGGCAACAAGGCGCTATCGCTAGGCGCCCTTGCGGCGGGGATGAAGTTCTATTCGGCATATCCCATGTCACCGTCTACCTCCATATTGGAGTATTTGGGAAGCAAAAGCAAGGTTGCCGGTATTGTGGTGGAACAGGCGGAGGATGAGATTGCGGCTATGAACATGGCCATCGGTGCATCCTTTGCGGGGGCCAGGGCCATGACAGGTACATCCGGCGGAGGCTTTTCCTTGAAAGTGGAAGCCTTGGGCCTGTCGGGTATGGCGGAAATCCCCTTGGTAGTGGTGGATGTGCAACGGCCCGGTCCGGTAACCGGCTTGCCCACTCGCACAGAGCAAAGCGATTTGAAGTTTGTCATATCTGCATCCCAAGGAGAGTTCCCGCGCATGGTGATTGCACTGCGGGATCAGGAGGATGCTTTTTATCAAACAGCCCGGGCATTTGATATTGCAGAGCGGTATCAGATTCCTGTGATATTGCTAAGTGACCAGTACCTGGGTGATGCCACGGCTACTGTAAAGCCCTATGATTTGGATAAGGTGAAGGTTGCATCGCCGCTTACCCAGTGGAACAGCGATGAGGAATACCTGCGGTACAAGTATACTGAGGATGGTATTTCACCAAGGCTGATCCCCGGCAAAGCTAAGGAATTTGTTTCTGCCGACAGCGATGAGCATGATGAACGCGGCTATATCATAGAGGATTCCGAAACCCGCATCAAAATGATGCAAAAGCGCATGGGCAAAATTGACAGGTTGAAGGAAGAGCTCCAGGAGCCGGATTTTGTGGGCATGGAGGATTTTGATACCTTACTGATTGGCTGGGGATCCTTAAAAGGCCCGCTGTATGATGCTGTTGGCATTTTAAACGGCCAGGGCCAAGAGAAGTATGCAGCCTTGGTATTTGGGGATATTTACCCCCTGCCGGAAAAGCTGCTTCGGGAAAAGTCTGCAAAGGCCAAACGCATCGTGAATGTAGAACAGAACTATACGGGGCAGCTTGCCCAGTTGATGATGGAAGCTACCGGCATTGCCTGCCACGGCTCCATACTCAAATATGACGGACGTCAATTGTCCGGTGAGGAAATTGCTCGTCTGGTCAAAGGAGGCGACAACGAATGAGTGACAAGAAATTTGCAACCCATGAAACGGCGTGGTGCCCCGGATGCGGTAATTTTAGCATTCTGAGCAGCTTGAAGGCTGCTTTGGAGGAGCTTGGCAAGGACCCGCACGAGGTATTGATGGTGGCCGGTATCGGCCAGGCAGCCAAGACGCCTCAATATATCAGTGCCAATTCCTTCTGTGGCCTGCATGGACGCTCCCTGCCGGCAGCAGTGGCGGCGAAAATGGCCAATGAGTCCCTGACAGTGATTGTGAACTCCGGTGACGGTGATTCTTACGGTGAGGGCGGCAATCATTTTTTGCACAACATGCGCCGGAATGTTGACATTACCCATTTTGTGCATGACAATCAGATTTACGGCTTGACCAAGGGCCAAGCATCGCCAACCACCCCGCAGGGGATGGTTACCGGCGTTCAGGTGGATGGCAGCATGAATACGCCTTTAAACCCCATTCTGCTGGCAATCGCCGCAGGTGCGGGGTTTGTGGGCCGTGGATTCAGCGGCCAGCCCAAGCATTTGACAGAGCTGATGAAGCAGGCCATTGAATATCCGGGTTATGCACTGGTAGATATTTTTCAGCCCTGCGTGAGCTTTAACAAGCTGAACACTTTTGCCTGGTACCAGCAGCGCACCTATATCCTGGGTGAGGATTACGATCCCAGCGATAAACTCCAGGCCATGGAAAAGGCCATGGAGTTCTATGACAAGATACCTCTGGGTGTGATCTACCGGGAAGAAAGGCCTACCTTCCACCGCAAGAATCCTGTGCTTCAAGATGGCGTTCCCCTGGTGGACCGGCCATTTGACCGTTCTATTGTGGAAAAGCTGATTCTTGAGTCGGCTTAATGCATATCATCATGGGGAGGGGCAGGTATGCCTACCCTCCCTTTTATTGTATACGAAAAAGGAGTAGAATTTTTCAATATAGCAAAAGGGCAGGATTTCAATGCGAAATCCTGCCCTTTTAAATATGTACTTAGTTGGCGTAGCTTGCATTGATGGCTTTCAGCTCACTCTCCCGCATAGGCGGTGCACAGGCCGGGCAACGTGTGAGGGATGAGAATTGGTCATCTTCCAGCTGTGCATAGGTAAAGCCCGTGAGAGGAAGAAACTTTTCCTTAACGTCCATGCAATGGGCGTCATTGTGATAGTAGCTGCCTCCTTCGGGATTGTAAAACAACGCCTTATCCTCGCTGGGTAGGGGGATTTGCCGGCCCTTGTAGTCTTCCCAGATCAGGACCCTGGTGTTCAATTCAAGGTTGCTCCACAGCCAAGCCATATTGATACCCTGGGGGTTTTTCCGGCGCTGTACACGTATGCATCCATGGCTGGCCTTGGTGCCTAGCTTGGGCTCTGTGTTATCAAAATACTTGCTGCCATCAGCACGCAGGGTATAGGGAACCTGGTGGATCAAATTGCCATTATTAAAACGTATGGCCATATCGCAATGCAGGTTATCGGACATGAATTTTCCCACCCGGCTGACAAGTATGTAATCGCCAGCCTGGGTTTCCCGTTCATACTTGCCGGGAACATCCACAATGCCGGTGGATATAATCAGCTCTGAAAAAAGCTTGCCATCTTTGAAAATGTACATCCGCTGGGTCAACTTGTCGATGATCAGGCCGTATTTCTTGGAGGTGTTTTTGGTTTGCAAAAGGTTGGTTTTCACATAACCTTGAACCATATCGCCGTAGACCTTAACGGTGCTGTCATGAAAGGAACTGGAGTAGGTTTCTACAAGGCTCCAGCCATTGTCCAAATTTTCTAGCACTCGAACGCCCTGAGAGTCATAAGTGATCTCGCCGACAGCCTCGGCATCATCATTGGGCTGTCCCCGCAGCTTGTAGGATTTTTTCTGATCGCCCTTCAAAACGGTAATGGGTTGCATCATCACTTCCCATATGGCAGCTTCATTGGTGATATCCATTGGCAGGGTCCAGTAGTTGAGCTCACCGCTTGATGGTGTGGCACTGTAACTGGATGGAGAAACGGCTGTTTCATAGGCAGGCGTGGCTGTGACTGTTGGTTCTGCCTCATCAGCTGTATCTGTTAAAATAATGTGAACATGCTGAGCAGTGGATGCAAAGCCTGTTGCATCCGTAAGCTTGAGAATCAGGTCATATTCGCCTGGCGGCAATGCAGTGCCAGCATTGGTCCCATCCCAGGGGATGCTGGTTTCACCGGCAGATACAGCACCCTCAAATATTGTGGTGTCGAATCCATCCAGCTGCATGGTCAAGGTGCCCTGCATATTTGCGTTAACATGCATGCTCCAGGATATGCCAGGAATCAGTTGCGGATCGCTTGGATAGATGTTGGACAGAGCAGGGCTTTCCTGGCCGATAATGATATTGGCATATGCATCCGCACTCTCTCCATTCAGCCATAATTGATAAGTGCCAGGGAGAACAGGGATGCCATTAACCGTTCCGTCCCACGAAAGGCTGTTCAGACCTTCGTTGGCAGGATAATCCGGAAGCAGTTCTACTGCCATTTCATTCTGCAATAGGTAAAGGGTTAAGGTCATGGCGCTTTGGGATGTGAAGTTTATCAAAGCCAGTTTTCCTGGCCGAATCATTTCTGGAACATTGACGAATGCCAGAGTATCCTGCGCATTTGCGGGCAGGCTGGAAAATGCTAGTATCATGGCCAACATAAAAGCGGACATACGCCGATTATTTTTCATAAACGCCTCCTTAAGAGTATTTGGACTTCTTTCAGTATATCAGCATATACCGACAGGAAACAATAATCTGTATGTAACAATTTACTGCCGGCCGTTTAGCAGCTGTTGATACTTGCCGGAAAAAAATTCGATTTTGTGGGTTACCTTTTCCAAATGCTTTTGCATCTGCTGTATCTGCTCTTCCACTTCTTGCTTGTGGTTAATAAGCATATCGCAGCGCTGCTTCAGCGTACAATCCCCTTGGAGGCTTAGTTCCACGAAATCCCTAATCTGCTTGATGGTCATGCCTGTGCTCTTTAAGCAGCAGATCAACCCCAGCCAATCCATGTCCTCTTGAGAAAAACGGCGGACACCGCTTATTGTTCTGCGAACATCAGGAAGCAGGCCCTCCTTCTCATAATACCGCAGGGTATGTGCTGTGAGGCCTGTAAGCTGGGAAACCTGTTTCATGGAATACTCCATCTGGTATACTCCTTTTAGTAAAAAGTTTCTAAATGACCCTTGACTTAGAGTTAACGCTAAGGTTTACAATGAAAGTATAACAAGAATCCTTGAGATGTGCAAGGATAACAGGAGGATAAAATGAAGTCAGTTCAAGATACCTATCGCCTTTCAAATGGTGTGGAAATTCCCTGCGTGGGCTTTGGAACCTGGCAAACACCGGATGGAGAAGTGGCTGTTGCTTCTGTCAAAACGGCATTGGAAGCGGGATACCGTCATATTGATACAGCCTCGGCTTACGGGAATGAGGCCAGTGTCGGCAGTGCTGTCCGTGACAGCGGTATTGGGCGCCAGGAGGTTTTTGTCACCAGCAAACTGTTCAACCTGGACCATGGTTATGACAACACCCTTCGGGCGTTTGACACGACTATGAAGGAATTGGGTTTTGACTATCTGGATTTATATCTGATCCATTGGCCGAACCCCATACATTTTAGAAACAGCTGGAAGGAAGCCAATGCTGGCTCTTGGAAGGCTTTTGAGGAGTTGTATGCCCAGGGCCGTATCCGAGCGATTGGCGTGAGTAACTTTAGACCCCATCACTTGAACGCGCTGATGGAGACTGCAAATATCCTCCCCATGGTCAACCAAATCCGCCTATGTCCTGGTGATGTACATCAAGAGACGGTGGACTTTTGCATGAAGCACGGCATATTGCTGGAAGCTTACAGCCCATTGGGCCTTGGGCGGATTACAGATGTGCCGCAGGTGAATGAAATTGCGCAGCGGCTTAATAAATCTGCTGCCCAGGTTGCCCTTCGCTGGAGCCTGCAAAAGGGATTTCTGCCCTTGCCCAAATCGGTTACGCCTGAGCGGATATGGCAAAATGCCGACTTGTTTGACTTTGCGCTGACAGATGCCGATATGGCAGCTATTGATTCTCTGACGCCAGGTATATGCGGTCTGGCCAGCAATCCGGATACAACAAACTTCTGATAACGTTAAGCTATTTTGTTAATGTTAGGTTACATTGTATATCAGGCCGGGGGGTGAGCCCCGGCCTTCGGCAGGTTATGATAGACTTCAATAAAAATAATCAGGAGGGAGCAAACATGGCATTTAACTACTACATGCCGGCACGAATCCTCTTTGGCAAGGGGAAACTTAATGAACTGCACCAGCAAAGGCTTCCAGGGAAAAAGGCACTCATTGTAATCTCTGCTGGCAACTCCATGAGGCGGTTGGGCTTTGTAAAACGGCTGGAAGAGCAGTTGGACAAAGCTGAGGTCGGTCATATTCTCTTTGACAAGATACTTCCCAACCCCATTAAGGAACATGTCATGGAAGGTGCGGCGCTGGCAAAAGCATCCGGATGCGATTTTGTCATCGGGCTTGGTGGCGGCAGCAGCATGGACTCAGCCAAATCCATTGCTGTAATGGCAACGAATCCTGGGGATTATTGGGACTATATTTCTGGTGGAACGGGTAAGGGGATGCCAGTGCCTGTTGATCCACTGCCTATGGTGGCCATCACGACCACCGCGGGAACCGGTACGGAGGCTGATCCCTGGACAGTGATTACCAATGGCGATGAGAAGATCGGCTTTGGTTATGACAAAACATTCCCTGTCATTTCGATTGTGGACCCGGAATTGATGATGTCTGTACCGCCCATCCTTACCGCCTATCAAGGCTTTGACGCCCTATTCCACAGTACGGAGGGGTATGTCAATCGCACTGCCAATGAAATGAGTGACTTGTATGCATTAAAGGCCATCAGCCTTATTGGCAAAAGCCTTGCCAATGCTGTTGCAGACGGCACCAATGAACAGGCCCGGGCGGATGTGGCCTTGGCCAATACGCTGTCCGGATTTGTGGAATCCACCTCCGGCTGCATCAGCGAGCATTCCATTGAGCACGCGATGAGCGGTTTAAAGCCGGAGCTGCCCCACGGTGCGGGCTTGATTATCATCAGCCTGGCCTATTATACTTACCTGGCCGAGTCGGGTTCTTGCAATGAGCGAATGGTGGATATGGCAAAGGCATTAGGAAAGGTAGATGCTAAAGAACCTATGGACTTTGTAACCGCCCTTCATGATCTGCAAAAAGCCTGCGGTATGGATAATTTGAAGCTGTCTGACTATGGGTTTACAAGGGAAGACCTGCCGCATTTGGCGAGTTATGCCCGTGAGATCATGGGCGGACTGTTTGATGTGGATCCCTGCACCATAGCGGAGGGGGATGTACTTAGGATTCTGGAAAAATCCTACCGCTGACAGACAAATCAAGCCTGTTTGTGCCCTGATGAAGATGATCTGCATCAGGGCATATTTTGTTAGATGTCCTTAATTCCCTTGACTTTATGTAAAGAAGTAATTTCCTGCATTGCTGTAATCATAGGGTATGGGGTAAATGGGTTTATTTTTTTTGCCGAACGGGTATATAATGGAGTGAAAGTATTTAATCAGGTAAACCGGAGGCATTTATGAACAAGCATTATGACGCTATTATCATTGGGGCGGGTCCGGCGGGTTTGTCGGCCGCCATTTATTTATCCAGGGCTCAATACAGTGTGCTGGTGGTGGAAAAAGACCGGGAGGGTGGTCAGGTTGCCATTACATCGGAGGTGGTGAACTACCCTGGTGTATTGACTGCCAGCGGCGAAGAGCTGACTGAAATCATGTACCGTCAGGCAAAAGGGTTCGGTGCAGTATTTCTATCGGCGGAGGTGACGGATCTGCTGCTGGATCAGCCTGTTAAACAGGTCAAAACCAGCGAGGGTGACTTTACAGCACTTGGGGTCATTGCTGCCATGGGGGCCAATCCACGGAAGGTGGGCTTTGATGGTGAAGAGAAGTTCCAAGGTCGGGGTGTTGGATACTGCGCTACCTGTGACGGCGAGTTTTTTACTGGTAAGGATGTGTTTGTTATCGGCGGCGGTTATGCCGCAGCGGAAGAAGCGGTTTTTCTGACCAGGTTTGCTAAAAAGGTTCATATTGTCATGCGAAAGGGTGACTTTTCCTGTCCGGAGGCTGTGGCTAGGCCAGCGAAAGAGCATCCCAAAATTCAGATTTCATACAATACAGAGATTATTAAGGTGGAAGGCGATACAGCCCTTCGCAAAGCAGTATTTCAAAGCAATAAAACCAAAGAGATTTGGGAGTACAATGCAGAGGCTGGCGATCATTTCGGTGTGTTTGTGTTTGCCGGTTACTTGCCTGCCACATCCCTTTTACAAGGCAAGGTGGCGCTGACAACCGATGGGTATGTCGTTACAGACAGCAATCAGAAAACAGACAAAGACGGTGTGTATGCGGCAGGGGATTTATGTGTCAAACCGCTAAGACAGGTAGTGACTGCTGTATCTGACGGGGCGATTGCTGCCACCAGTCTGGAAAAGCATATATCGTATATGCATAGAAACGGGTACGAAAAGGGAGCCGCTATCTCGCAGCCTGCTGAGAAGGTAAAGGCCCTACCAGAGCAGGTAAAACCTGTGGTAGCTGAAGAAAAAGTTGATACCCCCGCTGATGCTGGGTCTTCAAAGGCTGCAGCCCAAAAGACAGAAGGAAAAGCAACGGCACCATCGATGATCCCTGAAGCGGTACTGGAAAGAATGAAGCAAGCTTTTTCAACCATGCGCCGCAGCGTTATCTTGGAAGGGTTGCTGGATGACAGTGCACTTAGCCGGAAGGTTGAAACATTCCTAAATGATATCAGTACAGTTCATGAGAATGTAATTGTGAAACTGATCAAGGAAGCAAATTATCCCCAGGGACAGTGGTATCCTGCTATCCGTATATTGGATGAAGAAGGTCGGTTTCTGCGCGCCCAGTTCCATGGCGTGCCAGGCGGACATGAACTTTCCAGCTTTCTATCTACCATACAGGCTGCCGGAGGTGCGGGAGAGGATGGCGGTGAAGCGCTGAATCATGCACGTAAGATTGATGAAAAACTGAATCTGAAGGTTTTGATTACACTTAGCTGCACCATGTGTCCGGAGCTGGTTATGGCAGCCCAGCGTATTGCCATGGAAAATCCATTGGTTGAAGCAGAGATTTTTGATGTAACCCATTATCCAACACTGCGGGAAAAATACAATATCATGAGCGTACCATGCCTGGTGGTCAATGATGAAAAAACGTATCTTGGACGCAAGAGCCTAGGCCAGCTTGTATCCCTGCTGCAGGGAGAAGAAGTTCCGGCATAACAGGCTGTCATTATTTGAAGATATAAAAAACGGTTTCCTTCCTAGTGTTAGGGAAGGAAACCGTTTTTTGAGGGATCAGAAAATGGCGTGTAGTAGGAAGTTCAGAATGAATAGTGCGGAGGACACCCACACGATAGGATGTACATCCTTCGCCTTTTTGGTACAGACCTTGACCAGGCAATAGAAGATGAAGCCTGTGGCAATACCATAGGA
>JAEYQQ010000173.1 GCA_023409955.1 Bacillota bacterium
TGGTGCGGCTTTTTTGCAGGCCTTATAATAAGTACCATGAAAAAGTAAAAGGAGTTTTCTAATGAAAGAGAAAGTGTTGGGTTTTCTAGCTACATTTTTTGTGTTGATAGGTGTTTGGATCGGAGCATTTGCGGCACCTGGAGATGCGGTGCTATTCCCTCATACAGAAAATGGAATGAGCACGGTCAATGTAGAATCATTGGTGGCTATTGATGATACGCTATATCTGCTTGGTGCGAATGGGCTGTATTCCTGGAAGTCTGGTGATGCTGCACCTGCCATTGTTTCTGATAAAATTGTCAGATACTATTCGGGTAATACTTGGGAAGAACTTTCCGTTGATGAGCAAAATCAATATAAAGATAGTGTGAATTTGCTTTTGCAAAGAGGCGATAAGCTGTATGGTATTAACAGTGTCAAAGGCTCTTTGCTGCAGTTTGATATAACAGAAGCTGAGGTCAGCTTAACAGAGGTCGTAGCATTTGATTGGGCGGATATGTATATCAGAGAATCCGATTATAGCTATACAAAGCAAATATATGGGGCAGTTTTGGCAGAGAAAAGCTTGTATCTGTTGGTGCAGCAGGAGGGGAATGCTTGGAACGATTATGATCTGTTCTCTTTTGACTTGCTCACTGGTGCAAGAACAAAGCTCAATGCTGAGCATGTGAATGCAATTGCTGCCTATGAAGATGGCAAGCTGCTTTGCAGTATCTTTGACTGGGACACAATGTATGGAAGTGATGGTAAGATCAACTATCCTGCACTATCTATATTTGATCCAATCTCACAGTCAATGACAAAAATTGCAGATTTTCCAGAGAGTCAGGTGGGCGGCCTTGCTTACGATGTTGAAAGCAAAATGACATACATCCTTGGCAAAGGAATATTATATGGGCTAAAGCCAGGTGGTGCGTTTGAAGCAGTAGCTTATATGCCAGTAGATTATCCTGGAAATCATACGCCATCGGCACTTATTACAGGTGGGCTTTATGCAGCTATACCCAATTATGGTTCAGTATATGTGCGCAATATCGATCCTACTTATATGTCAGAAAAGGTATTACGTATATCCGGCGCATATTCGGATGATACCATCAGAGCATTTCAAGCGGCATACCCAGACATACCGGTTGTGTTAGCGGATGGGGAGCTGTATAATGCTGAAACGATTTCTCAAAACATGGTGTCTGGTTCAGAGAATATAGACTTATTCGTTATCAGCCTTTCCTATGGCGGTTTTGAATCGCTGCGCGATAAGAGATATGTCGGCGACTTAAGCCAGAGTGCGGTTCTTGTAAGTGCTGCAGATAGGATGTACCCTCAGTTTACACAGCCCTTGTACAAGGACGGCAGACTCATTGCACTACCATACCGTTTCAATTCATATGGCATGGGTTATTCACCAGCTATAATGAATGAACTTGGCATTGATCAACCGCCAAAGACACTGGTAGAACTGATGGATTTGTATGTGGACTGGGTCGAAACATACAGTGTAGAGCAAACCAAATACATGCTTTTGGAACATGTTTATGATATACGTTCAGAGTTGTTTTCAACCATTTTGACATCATACATGGCCTATTACTCAAAAACTGGTGAGGATCTGAAGTTTGATACACCGCTTTTCAGATCGTTAATCGCCAAGTTAGATGAGGTTACACCCATACTCAAAGAACTAAACCCATCTCAAGACGAACAACAGACAATGTCGTTTGTTTATACGGACAATACGCCTACAGCCTTGTTATCAAGCTCCTTTAATATTGTGCCAGAAAAGTTTTATTATGATATGGGGTATAAGCCCCTTCCTCTTTCCTTAGACGATGGCTTGGAGCCGGCGATCTTCTCTCAAATCGAAGTGATTATTCTGAATCCGAACTCAAAAAATGCTGATTTGGCAATGAAGTATTTAGAGTTTTACGCTGAGAATATGCCCAAAAATATTTCTATTGCATTAAATCCGGATGACAATGCACCAGTGGAGCGGCCAGAATATACCAAGCAATTGGAAGAAGCGAAAAAGTCTTTGGATGAAATAAGAAAGCAAATAGAAACCACAGAACCTGAGAACCTGAAAAATCTCAAAGAGTTTGAGAAAAGCCAGGAAGAGTACATCAGCTATTTGGAAAAAAATCGCTACACCATTCCAGCGGAAGCAATTCAACAGTACCGCTCTTTGGTGCCGTATGTCTGTGTTGATACAGAAAATATAAGCTTCCTGACAAGCTCGCCGGAAGCATATACATTACTTAACCGCTACATGCAAGGAGAAATGGATAGTCTGCAATTCATAAAGGAGTTCGATCGCAAGCTACAAATGATACGCCTGGAAAACAAGTAAGGGTAATAAAAGGGAAGGCGGAGGCCTTCCGTTTTCTATTGCCAGTTACAATATGTTATTTCACATAGGGAAGTAACTTTCCGTATCCCTTTGCTTCCATCTCCGCTTTGGGGATAAACCTAAGTGCCGCACTGTTGATACAATATCTGAGACCGCCAAGTTCTTTGGGACCATCATTAAACACATGCCCCAAATGAGCATTGCCAACCCGGCTGCGTACCTCGGTGCGTATATGGAATAGAGAGGAATCCATAAACTCATTGACCACATGGGGATCGATAGGCCGTGAGAAGCTAGGCCAGCCACAACCGGATTCAAACTTGTCGCTGGACGTAAACAACGGCTCGCCAGTGGTAATATCTACATAGATACCGGGGGCATAATGATTCCAGTACTCGTTCTGAAAAGGTGGTTCTGTGGCGGATTTTTGGGTTACCCTATACTGCTCATCCGTAAGCTCATCTTTGAGATCTGTTTTATCAGCCATCTTGTAAAGGGTGGGATCAACAGTTGCCTGGGTAGCCTTCTTAATCATCTCCCGGCCGATATGGCAGTAACCGTTAGGGTTTTTATCAAGGTATTTTTGATGATATTCTTCAGCGGGGTAATAGTTTTTAAGAGGAGCACACTCCACTGCCACTGGCTTGTGTATCTTTTCTTGCAAGCTGTCAAGGGATTTGCGAATAACAGGCTCATCCTTGGCATCGGTATAATAGATACCGGTGCGGTATTGGGTGCCTTTATCTCCGCCCTGCCGGTTGAGGGAGGTAGGATCAATGGATTCGTAATACAGCTCCAGCAAAAAGGGCAGGGAAAGCTTCCCGGCATCATAAACTACTTTTACTGTTTCTGCATGGCCTGTGTTGTGATGGCAAACCTCTTCATAGGTCGGGTTTTCGGTTTTTCCGTTGGCATACCCCACCTGCGTTTCTAAAACGCCTGGGATGGATGCAATATATTTCTCAGTGCCCCAAAAGCATCCTCCAGCAAGATAAATTTCTCTTGAATCTGCCATATATATCTCCTTTTGCGCAATGCGCGTTTCAATTTCCATATGTTTATCATGCCCCATATGGTTGGGTCAAGACACATTCAATATAGCGCATTTTGGTAATTCTGTAAATGTTTCAATAATCAACGAAAAGCCATGCTGCATTGGCCTTTGGGCCTTGTACGCTGCATGGCACTTTAAAATTTATGCTAGAAAACTGATTTTTGATAGTAGATTATTCCTCCGTGACAAGGCGCTTCTCACCTGTTATATGCTGGATGGGTGCAATATCCTGTGTAACCTCCAAGGTGCCAAGATACGTCCCTTCAGGGTCTCTGAGCGCATAGTAACGGATATATATGAATTTGCCATGGAGGTTCAGCCAGAAGTTCTCATGATTTTTCTTGCCGGTTTTATAGTCCTCCAGTATCTTTTCAACAATGTGCATGCTTGCAGGCGGATGGCAGTTGATGACCTTGCGGCCGATAATGGCCTTGGTCCTGGGAAAAATGCGTTCCTGGCCCTGCGAGAAGTACCTTACCGTATCATCTGTATCCAAAAAGGTAATATCAATAGGCAGAGCGTCCAACATGGCGGAGAGCTCAAGCGGAGTCATATGACCGGTAGGCATTGTTATCATGGAAGAGGGGATAACATTCTGATCATTCGCTGCTCCAATTTCAGCCACAGTCGGATGCCAGACCGGTGGTGCCGGGATCAGGCAATAGCCAAGATCGTCGCTTTCTGTAGCTACATTATCCCATTCTTCAGCGGTCAACGTTTCTATCAGCATGGGGATAAGAATGTTTTCTTCTTTTAGAATCATCTCTGTTATTTTCGTCAGAGCTTTGTCAACCGCATCTGCAACGCATAGCGCATCCGCCTGCTCTTGGTTTAAAAGACTACATGCATTTTTTATCAAGTCTCGAATATCATCATCCACACCCCACATTACCTTGGGAGGGGCTGTGATGCCATGCTTTTCCAAATAGGGGAAGAGCAGGTTTTCTTTTCTTATATAATGAACGTTCAGTTGTTCCATGGTCTTGAAAGCTTCTTTCAAGACCGTAAGCTGCTCGGCGCTTGTCTTATCACGGAACTCCTTTAACATTGGCCGGATATCTTCTTCTATCAGCTTGGTCAGTGCCTGATTTTCCGTCCTCAGCGTGTGGGCAGGATGGCCAGGAATTTGCGTCTGATCAGTAGGGCGGTGAATCTCTTCAATGGAGCCTTCGAATATGGAGGCATGGATGTCGCTAAGACTGCGTATTTCTTCCGGGGGTAAGCCGCTGGCGATGAGTTCATTTTCTGCCTGTGCGATCTCTTGAGC
>JAEYQQ010000053.1 GCA_023409955.1 Bacillota bacterium
CCCGTATCCCTCTCATCTCCGGCTGCAGTTTTGGCTGAAACTTCTACCGGCACCATTATATTTGAGAAGAATGCGGATGAGAAGCGGCAGGTGGCATCCATTACCAAACTGATGACTGCGCTGCTGCTGCTGGAGGATATCAACAATGGTGCGATATCCTTGACAGACCAAGTGACAGTTTCAAAAAATGCAGCCTCCGCCAAAGGCAGCCAGGCATTGCTTGATGCAGATGCTGCCTATCCGCTGGAAACTCTTCTGCAGGCTACGATCATGGCCAGCGCCAACGATGCGGCCATCGCACTGGCAGAATATGCGGCAGGCTCTGAAGCGGCTTTTGTAGACCGTATGAATGCTCGGGCTGCTGAGCTTGGCATGACCAATACCCTTTATGTAAACTGCACTGGATTGCCTCAGAGCGGGCAATATACCACAGCCAGGGATGTGGCCACACTTTCCTGCGAAGTGTCCAAGCACCCGGCATACCACAAGTATTCCAGTGTGTGGATCGATACCTTAAAGCACCCCAGCGGGCGAACTACTGACCTTACCAACACCAACCGCCTGGTTCGTTTTTATGAAGGGTGCGATGGGTTCAAGACAGGCTCCACCGATGAGGCCAAGTTCTGTGTCAGCGCAACTGCCGAGAAAAACGGTATGCGACTGGTGGCTATCATACTGGGTAACCCCAAGAGCCAGGCAAGGTTTGATGATGCACGGGCCATGCTGGATTATGGATTTGCCACCTATCGCCGTGTAACCATTGCCAGGGAAGGGGATCTCCTGGGGCAGCAGGTGCCTGTTAAACGGGGATCCAGGGATATGGTGGATACAGCACTGGGCAGTGGCCTTTCCATGCTGCTTCGGACTGGTCAGGAAAAACAGCTGGCAATGGAAGTGGAATTGCCTGAGTCAGTGCAGGCTCCCATTATGAAAGGTGATACCTTGGGAACCGTGCGCATTCTTTTAGATGGCAAGGTTATTGCCAAGATGAACTGTGTGGCTGCTCAGGATGTAAGACTTCCAGGCTTTATGGAAGGGTTTATGAAGATATTGGATGCCTGGCGGTAATCCTTGAGCACGATTTGATATGTGTCAGAAGCAATTAAAGGATGCTATCGAAGAAGAGACATAGCAGACAATACGACGTAGGCAGGCGATGGATAATCGCCCCTATGGAGGGTAACCGATATTTCATGCGTGCCGATTCGATATCTTGATGGAATACCTTTAATGATACTGACAATAAAGCGGCGAAGCCAAATGGCATCGCCGCTTTTGCTACATCGTTGTTGTCAGCCGCTTAGGCTTTTTTGGAGGTTTATTACGGATTATGTCACTGACCATGGGGATGCATCCCAGCAAGGCAAAAAATACACCGATGGTAAGAGAGATTAGAATTTCGCTCAGCGCTTCGGGATCAAAGCAGATTGCCTGTGTCCAGATTACTTGCAGAAACTCTGCTTTTGAGTAGATCATATACTCATTTGTAGCCAGGCTTGCCTCTATTTCGTTGTATATTTGAATTATATTGTAGCTTGATCCTGTTGCTTGACCTAAAGCGACCGACAGAACAATAAACAGAAGAATAACAGGTATTTTTGTACGGCTCTTTTTTCCTTTCAGTATATCATAACCTTTGCTAACGACATAACCGATGAAAATGCCAACAAAATTTGTGCTATAGTCCAGAGCATAAAGAACTGCCATGGGGACAGCGCCAACAATAGCCCCTAGGGCAGCACCTACGATGCCAAGTGTAATACTTCCCTTTTTAGTATCATCTGGCCATACTTTCTGATATGTGATTTCATTGGCACAATGGTCATGCATAGGAAATACATCATTTTTGATCCTTACCGGTACATCGTGATTTTCAAGTGGTTTTGCGCAATGACTGCAGATAAAGGCCTTTTGAATGCCAAGAGAGGCAATACCAGATACAGCGCTGTGCAAAAAGGGGCCTAGGTTTTTTTGGATTTTTCCTCTGCATTCAAACTCTATGAAGACAGATCGCGCACCAGTGGCAGAGGCAGTGCGCCGCAGTTTATGTTTTTTTGCTGCCCTATCCAGAGCGCGCACAACATCGTCGCGTAAAAGAGCTGATTTTTGAAGATCATACTGATCTACATCCTTTTTTCCTTTCATGTCTGGCATCGGCAAATATACATGAAGCCTGAAGGCTTTTACAGAAACGGTGCTTAATGTGATGTGATATCCGCTTAGCCACCCAAATAGGCGTTTATCCACATAGTACAGGCCATATTCTTGAGATAGATTGCTCCAGAATTTTGCCGTCATACACGAATTCTCCCTCTTATCTCTATGTGGCAATCATTTAACCTATGGCTCTATAACCTCTATCAGCAGGATGCTTTCTTCAAAGCTGCCCCGTTCCTGCATTTTATGAAGGCGGATGGCCTCAAGATCATCCCAAGTGTATCCTTGCTGATCCACGATACCGTGTATAACCTCCAGTATATCAGCAAGTTCCTCCAGCGAGCTGCTTTCCAGATATTCAGACATTTCTTCTTTCAGCTTTTCTTGAAGATAGGGAAGCTTTTCTTGACTGCTGAGCTGCTGGTATATTGCCTTACAGCCCGAAGCTTTAATGATTTCCGGAATACGGTCACGGACGAGCTTTTGGTATGTAATTCGTTTCATAACTGCTCCTATAAAAAGTATTGCTTTTGAGTGTTTTCTTATAGAAGTTATCATACCATTCTATTGTAATTAATGGAATAACCAAATAAAAGGCAGGCACCTTCCAATCTGGAAGATGCCTGCCTTTATGAAAATGTCGAATGAACTTACTTGCTATGCTCTTCGATGGCCACAGCCACAGCCACGGTAGCACCTACCATGGGGTTGTTGCCCATGCCGATGAGGCCCATCATTTCTACGTGGGCGGGCACGGAAGAGGAACCGGCAAACTGGGCGTCGGAATGCATGCGGCCCATGGTGTCGGTCATGCCATAGCTGGCGGGACCTGCGGCCATGTTGTCGGGATGCAGGGTACGGCCAGTGCCGCCGCCGGAAGCTACAGAGAAGTAGCTCTTTTTGTTTTCCACAGACCACTTCTTATATGTACCAGCAACGGGGTGCTGGAAGCGGGTGGGGTTGGTAGAGTTGCCGGTGATGGATACATCTACGCCCTCTTTGATCATGATGGCAACGCCTTCATTGACATCATCAGCGCCATACACACGGACTTTGGATTTTTCACCGGTAGAAAACGCGGTTTCTTTTTCCACATTCAATACGCCAGTGTAGTAGTCATATTGGGTTTTTACGTAGGTGAAGCCATTAACGCGGCTGATAACGTAAGCGGCATCCTTGCCTAAGCCATTTAAAATCACGCGCAGGGGCTCCTGGCGAACTTTGTTGGCGGTACGGGCAATACCGATAGCGCCTTCTGCGGCAGCAAAGCTCTCGTGGCCTGCAAGGAAGCAGAAGCATTTGGTTTCTTCACGCAGGAGCATAGCGGCCAAGTTGCCATGGCCAATGCCTACGACGCGCTGATCGGCCACAGAGCCCGGAATGCAGAAAGCCTGCAGGCCCAGACCGATGGCTTCGGCGGCAGGAGAAGCGGTGGTAATGCCTTTTTTCACTGCGATGCCGGCACCCAGTATATAGGCCCATACAGCGTTTTCAAAGGCGATGGGCTGAATGCCCCGGACGATAGCACCAACGTCGATGCCCTTTTTAAGAAGCATTTCGTTGACTTCATCCAGTGAGGAAAAGCCGTATTCGGCCAGAACTTTTTCTATTTTTTCAATTCGTCTTTCATATCCTTCAAACTTTGCCATTGCTTTCTCACCTCATCCTTGCGCTGAATTACTTGTGGCGGGGATCGATGTATTCTTTCGCCTTGGTGAAACGGCCATAGGTGCCGATATTCTTTTCGTAAGCTTCCTTGGGATCCACGCCCTTTTTGATGGCTTCCAGCATTTTGCCAAGGTGCACAAACTGATAGCCAATCACTTCTCTATTTTCATCCAGAGCGATTTTCAGCACGTAGCCTTCGGCCATTTCCAGGTAACGGACACCTTTTTCCAAGGTGCCATACATGGTGCCAACCTGGCTGCGCAGGCCTTTGCCCAAGTCTTCCAAGCCGGCGCCGATGGGCAGACCGTCTTCAGAGAAGGCAGACTGGGTACGGCCATAGGCGATTTGCAGGAACAGTTCGCGCATGGCGGTGTTGATGGCATCACATACAAGGTCAGTATTCAAGGCTTCCAGCACCGTTTTGCCGGGGAGGAATTCAGCAGCCATGGCGGCGGAGTGGGTCATACCGGAGCAACCGATGGTTTCCACCAGCGCTTCCTGAATCACACCCTCTTTCACGTTCAGGGTCAGCTTGCAGGCACCTTGCTGGGGAGCGCACCAGCCAACACCATGGGTCAGGCCGGAAATATCTTTAATCTCGCGGGCTTGCACCCATTTGCCCTCTTCGGGGATAGGAGCTGGGCCATGGTTGGGGCCCTTTTTGACGCATACCATTTCTTCCACTTCTCTGGAGTATTGCATCGAATCGTTTCCTCCTTACCGGAAAATGTTCTGGTAAAAAACACACACTGCGTAGTATAACACACTTTGACATGCGGGAAAAGGCTTTTACAGCTTACTATGCATATTTTTTAACGTAACAGGTTGTAATATAACCTTTTTTGCATACAAGAAATATGCTATACTTATTTGCAGCATTGCTTATGATTTGGAGGCAACGCGCATGCTAAAAAGGATGGTCATAATGGCTTGCTGCCTTCTTATTCTCAATGGATGTGCAGCACCGCAAAAGGCTGCTGAATATAAAAGAATCACAGCGGAAGAAGCTAAGCAGGTGTTAGATACGAAACAAGGTGCTATAATATTGGATGTGCGCACCCAAGAGGAGTACGATCAGGGGCATATACCAAATGCACTGCTAATACCTAATACAGATATCAGCAAGCAAGCGGATACCATGCTTCCTGATAAAAACGCTACCATATTGGTGTATTGCCGCAGCGGCAACAGAAGTAAAAGTGCCAGCGAGGAGCTGCTTGCCATGGGTTATACAAAGGTATATGATTTCGGTGGCATCAATAACTGGCCTTATGACATAACGGAAGCCCAAAAGTAAAACGCACAGGAGGAATCCCCATGAGCCGGTTGGGTGATTTGATTAAAACGGAACGGATGCGTCAAGGTCTTACACACAAGCAGGTGGCGAAAAAGTGCGGCGTGGCCGAGAGTTATCTTGCTGATGTGGAAGCAGGAACCCGGATCATTGCCGATGATCAGGCACGACGTATACTAAAGAGCATTGGCCTGACGCAGCAATCAGAGGCTGATTTTACATTAGATGATATTGCAGCTACCGTAGACCTGCAAACAGTGCAGCCTGTCATCAAAAAAGTTGTTCAGGAAAGCAAAGCCAAAAAGACGGATGAACCGGCAGCCAGCTTTAGCGATGGTATTGGCGGGTCCATTTGGCTGGATGCGCTCACCAGCGTTTTAAAGCGTGTTCCGGTGTACAATGCAGTGATGAAGGAAATTGACCATAAGCTGCTGCCAGTATTAAACGGGCAGATTGAGAATGCTTCGCCAGAGAAGGTATATTATTACCTGGCTCCTGACGATGCGCTTCGCGGCTTTCGTATTTGCCAAGGTGACTTGGTATTGACCGTTCCGGCTAGCAGTCCTATTGACGGAGCTGTCATGCTGGTGGAGGTTAAAGGCCGCAGGTTGCTTCGCAAGGTTAAAAAGCTTGAGAACTTCCAGGTGCTTTTGCAAAGTTATGATCGTGAATACAGTTCTGAAACATATCCCGTCAATGAGGTTGTATGCCTGGGACGTTGTGTACGAGTGGAAATTAATCTTCCTTAACGGATATGAAGCTAAATGCGACAGTCATCGTTTATGTTGACTGTCGCATTTTTGTTGCTGGTGCTTGTCGTTTCATATGTATCTCTGCTGCAATCCATGTAGCAACAGGGATGATGATTTGAAACGGTACGGCATAAATGTTGAAATATTTGATAAAGTCGAACATTTCCATGGCATTGTTGTAGACAATGGCACACAAGGCCAGAGCCAGCATGGTTGTTGGCAGCAACATATTCTTGTGGACTTCGATATTGAATAGTTTAGCAATGCCTTTAGTACCTGCCATCAGGCAGACAGATATTTTAAGAATGCCTGTTAGCAGAAAGTTCATGGTGATGGAACCCTCAATTCTTGATAAAAAGTCGCCCAGACTTAAAACTCTTGCTGTTGAGTAAGAAGGAAAATAGGAGGAATCGATCATGGGTTGTCCAATAACTATGACATTACGTATAATAACAAAAGCAAGACTTATACCACCTATCAACAATGAACGTCCAAATATTTTATAGGGACTGTCCGTTTTTTTTACAGCGTTTGCCATGGTCAAAAACAATACTGTTTCAGCAAATGGAAAAGTAACAAATTCGAAAGTGCCTTTAAAAATTGGTGTCCACCCGTTTTCCAGAATGGGCAGTACATTCGTCAGATCCATCACCTTGATCGATAGCACTGTTGTTATGAGGATCACGAAGATAACGATAGGAAATATGAAGGAAGACCATTTGCCAAGCACGGCTGT
This sequence comes from Bacillota bacterium, assembly GCA_023409955.1. Classification (GTDB taxonomy): domain Bacteria; phylum Bacillota; class Clostridia; order Christensenellales; family Aristaeellaceae; genus JAEWAH01. The sequence continues at coordinate 6,608 of JAEYQQ010000053.1, forward strand.
ACTGCTCTTGCCAAGATACGCAGTCAGTAATGCCAGGGTTGCCATAATGGGCAGTTGTGGTGTTTCAGGCATGGAAACGATCTGCTGGAACTCAGAAAAATTTCTAATTACCAGTGCAGACAAATGGATTGCATACCATGTAAATAAAGCAGTAATAATCTTGCCTATGATTTTTCCAAATAAGATGGTCCATATATCATACAAGTCTGTTTCAGGTAATAGATGCATTATTCTGGCATACATCATAAGCAGGGGAAAGGATGCTGCCATGGCAAGAAGCAAAGAGATCCATGAATCCTGTTTTGCTATTCCGCTAACACCTACGACGAGGCTGCTGCCGAAAATGAACAGCACGGTAGTGTATATGGCTTGCTTAAAGGTAATGGTTTCCTTATTCATGGCCTGCTCCATTCCCTATACTTTTGGGTCATTGATTTAGTGAGGGTATGATTTGTTCTATCCCTTTGATAATCCAGGGTGTTGGTGAGGGAACTGGGATATCAAGTGTGTAGAGAATCAAAACACATAAACTGCAAAGCATGATAGCGCCATAAACGATCTTATCCTTGACGGGAAGTTTACTCTTCAGCGGCCAATAATCAATGGCTAGGATCAGAGCAAATACTGCTATAACAATAGCTGTAGTCACCTTTCATTCTCCCTTTTTGTGTTTTTTAAATAGGCTGTATTTTCAATTTTAACTTTCGTGTTGACAGATACGGCAAGAGATGGGAAATAACCATCATCCCATTGATCGGATATTTGTTTCCATAATCCTGGGTTTTGCTGATGAATCATTTTTCCAAAGCCAAATATATCAGAGCGATAGTCAGTTTGCACCATATTGATTATGCTTTCAATGCGCTCCTTAAGAGCAGCGCCTGCCATTGCTTCCAAAGCACCGATTTCATCCATATTCAATGAATCAATTCCCACGGCGGATTCGGCCAGGAATGCTTGCATCTCCACCTTGACCTTTACATTTAGTACACCATTTTCGATAACATATGAATTATTGGAGCTGGCTTTTGATATTTCCAGGGTGATATCCTGTTCTTGCGTACCTTTTGTGGAGAAGGTGAATATCCCTCCTTTTACCTCACCAATGACAAACAAATAATACTTCACTTGCTCTGCTGTCAGGTAACCAATCATGGAATCACGCTTGAACACAGCTATCCCGTTTGCTTCAGCGACCGGCTCCTCATCATTGCTAACAATATGAAATGCTGGGAGCGTCAATGATTTTCCATTTGTTTGAAGAATGTTGTAGGCCTGATATAGCATGGGATTGCTTAATGATGCAGTTATACCTGGGTCGTCAGATATAATATTGGCAACTTCAAAAGATATCACAGCGTTGTTGATGCCATTGATGCGGAGCAGGTCAGAAGCTGAAGGTGTTTGGGCAACGGCAATTTGGGTGGTTTCCCTGAGCTCGGCATCCCGCAGGAACCAATCAATAATGTGCGGTAAATGGTTGTACTTGGCTATTTCTTCACTGATGACAAGCAGCAGCGTATTGCCATAGTACAGCTTCTTTTCAAGCCTCTTTTTTGCGTTTCTTGCTGCGTCAAAGATTGTTTTACCTTTAGATTCGACCAATACTGTTTTTAAACCGCCGGTTTTTACATCCTTGGAAAGATCGATTATTTCAAATCCTAATCGATATTCATTGGTGTCCCTATCGAGATCTACTGTCATACCGGCAACAATGGCAAGGTCATTCAGACTCCTATAGCTCCAGCAGCCAGAGAGGATAAAAGCAAGGAAAAGGCATAATAAACCAAGCCGTACTCGTTTACGCATTTTCGCCATCCTTTTGTTTTAGACGCGTTATGTTCTGGGTCATTAAAGGTGGGCGAAGGATCATTTGCCACCAAGGAACGCGAATGACGATATCCTTGATTTGCTGATGCCTGTACGAGCCATCCAGTACAACCTGAGGTATGCCAAGGGATGTCAGGTTGAAAATATGAATCAGCAAACAGGATACTGATATAACAAAACCGAAGAAACCAAAGATAGAGGAGCTTAGCAATACAAAAAAGCGGAAGTAAATCACCGGTGCATTCAATTTGGGCACCAGAAGATTGGTTATGCCAGTAATACCTACGACAATGATCATAGGTGCTGCGACCATCTTTGCTTCAACAGCTGCCTGGCCGATTACCAGGGCACCGACGATGCTCAGTGCCTGCCCGACATTTGATGGCATGCGTATGCCTGTTTCTCTGAGAATATCAAATACCACAAGCATAATAAAGGCTTCCAAAGCAGCAGGTAAAGGTACACTTTGCCTTTCTGCTGCAATGTTGATCAGCAGAGCAGTAGGCAGCATTTCATGGTGGAATGCGACTACGGCAATAAATATTCCTGGTACACAGATGGTTAAAATAAAGCCGATGATGCGAAGAAGCCTGGAGTAGGAAGTGTAGTAGAAACTCAGGTAATAGTCTTCATTGCTTTGAAAGTTTTCTATAAACAGATATGGAACCGTCAATACTACTGGTGTCCCATCGACAAAGATGGCGATGCGACCTTCCAGCAACTTGGCAACAACAACATCCGGCCTTTCTGTATAGCCGATTGAACGGAATAAAGCCCAGCGTTTATCCCGAATAAGCTCAGTAATATAGTTGCTGTCTAAAATGGCGTCAATATCAATTTGATTCAGCCTTCGCATAACCTCATCCAGCATTTTTTGATCGGCAATGCTGTTGATATAGCATAGGCAAAGGCTGGTATTTGACCTTTTTCCTACAGAAAGGAACTTCATTTTAAGCTCATTGGTGCGTAGTTTCCGACGTACGAAGGAGAGGTTTTGCATAATGGATTCTGTAAAACCTTCTCTGGGGCCGCTTAAGCTGCGCTCATTTTCCGGTTCGGATGTTGTACGGGTAGGAAACCCCTTGGTATTAAGGATCAATGCTTGGTTTACGCCTTCTGCAAATAGTACGGTATCGCCATAGCATATGGCTTCAATGATTTTTGCAAAATCGCTGCATAATTCGGCTTCACCTATCTGTATGACCTGTTTCATGAGGGTTTCCATCAGTTGTGAACCTGGTTTGGCTGTATCTGTCAGCATCAGCGGCCGTAAAATATTGTCGTTGATGATGGCGCTGTCAATAACACCATCGCAAAATATGATGCCGTAGCGTAGTTCTGGATAGCGGCTGTTTTGAATGATCTTTGTTCTTAGTATATCCACATCGGAAAACAAGGCCTCGATGATGGCCATGTTTTGATCCAAAGAGGATGTTGGCTCCTGGGTTTTGTTTTTCTCATTAATACTTTTGATGACCTTATCAACAATCGCGTTTTTGTCTGCTGCTTTTCTCCCAGCCATACCGCGGCCCTCCTTAAGCAAAAAAGATAATAAAAAAAGACGTGCCATGCCATTGGAATTGTTCCAGGCATAGATATCGTCAATGTTCTACTTTTTTGCGGCTCATACGTAGCTTTCTGGCTGGAGGTGTTAAAAGTATCTGCCCTCGGATTTTACCTTTTCCATCGGTCTGAACGCTAGTTTGGCTCTGAAAATGTTGCTGATCTGACATTTCCTGCTCCCCCCTTGGATAATAGCTTGGCAGGAAATGTGGTTTTTATACAGGAGAAACGACTGTTATTTGTCTTCCCTTTCGCATGGCATAAGCAACGGTAGAGGCTGTTCCCCCTTTTGTCATACCGTCAAAGCCTGCGATGATATAATCACTTCTATCAACCATATAACGGTTACGGCGATGGAAGCAGTAAGGTGTATACTCTTCGCATACCATCACCACTTCATCAGCTAAATTGAGCAACTGCTGATATAATTGCTTATCTCTTAAGCTCCAGCGGGCTGCTTGACCAGGATGGGGACATGCGGCGATCAGTTTAATACCTAGCTCTGGACTTGTATCACGCAGTTTCAGGACAATTTGGGCAGCCATGATATCAACGCCCTGCGCCATACCGCAATAAAAATACTTGCAGCCTTTTTCGATCATGGATGTTGTTTCAAGGCTAAGACGTAAATAAAAATCTAGATATGCCGGGTGCTTTTCATCACGACCCCACGGCAAGTGATCCGGCCTGTGACCGGTAAAGCAGCAGGATATATGGTTTTTATCATTCAAATAATCAACCATGCGTTTGCTCAAGGATACGAATGTTCTGTATGATTGCTTGAGGATGCTCTGCAGAAAATAATGCGGTTCCCATAACAAGGGCATTCGCACCACTTTCAATGAGCAACTGGGCGTTTTGAGGGCCAACACCGCCGTCAACTTCGATGATACCAGTATAGCCCATGGCCCTGAGCTCCCGTATTTTTTCCACCATACCTGGCATAAAGGCCTGTCCGCCAAAACCGGGTTCAACAGTCATAATCAGCACCATGTCAATATCCGGAAGGTGCTTTTCTAGATTGCTTACAGGGGTAGCGGGCTTTAGTGAAACGCCGGCAACTATTTTGTTATTGTGGATCATTTTCAAAAGATCGGACAGGGGAGCTTCCACTTCCTCATGAACCGTTAGTATACTGGCTCCTGCCTTCATAAAAGTTTCGATATATTGCTCTGGATGCTTGATCATCAAATGCACATCCAATGGAATTTTTACTTCCTTATGCAATGCGCCAACCAATGCGGGACCGTATGATAAGTTCGGTACAAAGTTGCCATCCATAATATCTACATGTAGCCAATCGCAGCCGGCATCTATCATGCGCTTGACATCAGCACCCATGTGCAATATGTCAGCTGCCAAAACTGATGGGGCAATTTTAATCATACCTTTCCCTCCATAACTGCTTCCATTCGCTAAGCAATACTTGATATCGGGCAAGCCTCTCCTGACTAAGGGTCCCATGTTTAACGGCTTCCAGCACCTTGCAACCGGGTTCTGCATGATGGTAGCAGGGCGAGAAGCGGCATTGGTGCTGATAAGGGGCAAGTTCCGGGTAATAATCCTGCAATAATACAGGGTCAATGGGCTCGGATGTTTCCCAAAGACTGAAACCAGGGGTATCCAACACAGATAAGCCATCCTTTTCTAGCAGCTCCGCATGACGTGTAGTATGGCGGCCGCGCTCAGTTCTCTGGCTAATATCTCCTGTTTTCAGTGCCAGGCCTACCAATGCATTCAGAAGTGTGCTTTTGCCAACACCAGATTGACCTGCCATACAGCATAGCTTGTTATGCATTTTATCTCGAAGCTGATCCAGACCTTCAGATTCCAAAGCGCTGACAGATGTAAAAGAGATATCTGCCTTTTCATATTCCTTTTCCAGACGCAGGGGAAGACTGGGATCAAGCTCCCGCTTGTTGCATACCAAAAGAACACTCATCTGCTGCATGCGGGCACCAATCAGCAGCCGGTCTACCAGCAAAAGATCAGGTGCTGGCGAGGGAGCCACCACTATAATCATGAGTTCAACATTGGCTGCGGGAGGACGGATGCTGACAGAAGTACGAGGGAGGATTTCATCCACCCAGCCAAGCTCATCGCCAGTGCCGGGGGTGAAAAGTACATGATCGCCGACAAGCGGTGTCAATTGCAGGCGGCGGAATTTTCCTTTAGCTCTTAAAACGTATTCTTCTCCTTCTGTATCTCGAACGGTATAAAAACCGCCCAAACCCCGTACGATCCTGCCCTCCATGATTTGCGCTTCACACTCCTAATTCAATGTTACAGTATTCTCATATTCAAGTTTCCCATCAAAGTAAACCTTGTAGCTCATAACCCCTGGCATATCGCTATACAACTCGATTACAGGATTAGGGTCGCTGTCTGCAGCATGGGTTGCGGCATATTTATCCGTTTCTACGCCGTTCAGATCCACAAGTGTTACACGAACATGCACGCCTGATGTTGACTTGGGAAGGCTTAAGGTGATCGTAGCCTTGTGGCGCCTTTCATTTGCATCGGCGATTGTCATGCGAACAGAGGTGCCAAGCATAACCTGAACGCCATAACTTGGTTGTTGGCTGATGACCTTGCCATCTTTTTCAATGTCCGCAACCTCCTCTGTCAACACATCACCCTGTACTAAACCGCTCTGCTCCAATAAGGCTTTGGCTTCTTGCTGGGTTTTGTTGCTGATATCAGGCACAATGGTACTGCCGCCAGATACCGTTACCTGGAGAGTATCTCCGGCAGAATAGGGTTCACCGGCACCAGGGGTTTGGTTAAGGATGGTATTGACCGTTTCGGTAGACATGATCCGGTCAGTTATAACCATGGCTATCCCCATATTCTGCAAGCTTAATACGGCATTGTTATACAATTGGCCGGTGACGCTTGGGGTCAGCTGCATCGTGGGATCGGGACCGCTGGATACATGCAGAACAATGGTTTCACCCTTGCGCATAGCTGTATCATATTCAGGTGTCTGCAATATGACAATGCCGCTTGGGATGCTTGCATGATGGATATGCAGGATTTCATGCTTCAGTTCTTCACGTTGTATCATGCGGATGGCAGTCTGCTCATCCTGGCCGATCAGGTCAGGTGCAGTTGCCCCAGATGTTAATTGCGTATATATTTCAAGACCGCCTAAATAAAGTCCGAAGAATACAAGGCCTGCCATTAAAATGGTGATAGCCAAGCGGAAAACCTTGCGGATGCGCTGCCTAATTTTAATCTGCTTCTGCAATGCATTTCTTCTGCGTGCGGTATCGCTCCGGACCGTTTTCTTCACGGGGCCTGTTCCTTGAATTTTGATTGGAGCCACTGGCTGGCTTTCGCTTTTTTGATCCAGCAGATCCGTTTTGCCTTCCAGTGCCTTTTTTAGATCTGTAGCCATTTCCAGCGCTGTCTGATAACGGTTGCGAGGCTCCTTTTCCATGGCTACAGCAACAACATGGGCAATTGCAGCCGGTACTTCTGGACTTATTTCTGCTATGGGTTTTGGTTTGTTATGTAAATGCTGCATGGCAACAGCCACCGGGCTGTCACCATCAAAGGGTACATGGCCAGTCATCATTTCATACAGAACAACACCAACGCTATAAATGTCGCTTGTCTCAGCAACGTTTTCACCGGCAGCTTGCTCTGGAGAAAAGTAATGAACAGACCCCATGACGCTGTCGCCCTTTGTAAGGGTGGAGCTGTTGGCCATTCGGGCAATGCCAAAGTCAGCTACTTTAATGTGACCTTCTGATTGAACAAGAATATTCTGAGGCTTGATATCCCGATGGATGATTCCGTTGCGGTGTGTATGCTGCAACGCCGAAAGGATGCGGATGCCAATTTGTGCGGCAGTAGCATAGGGGAGCTTGCCTTTGGATCGTATGACTTCCTTTAAGGTTTTCCCTTGAACATATTCCATCACAAGGTAGCGGCTTTCACCGTCCATACCGACATCCAACAGGTTCACAATGTTATGATGGGATACCTTGCTAGCAGCCTCCGCCTCCCGCTGAAAGCGACTCAAGAACTCTTCATCCTGACTAAACTCAGGCCGTAGGACCTTGATGGCCACGCTATGGCCTGTTCGATTGTCGATGGCACGGTATACGATGGCCATGCCGCCCTTGCCGATGGTATCAAGGATTTGATACCGCTGGGCTATTACACGCCCTGTCATTGTGCCACCTCCGCTACCTTCAGCAGCACGAGGGATATATTATCCCGCCCACCATTGTCTAAAGCAAGCTGAACCAGCTGGTCCGCTGCTTCTTCCAACAAATATGTTTTTAAAACCTGCTCGATTACATTGTCTTCCACCATGCCATAAAGTCCATCAGAGCATAAAAGCCAAATATCCCCCGACTTCTTATCTCGGCTGAGAATATCGACCTCTATACCTGAAGCAGTACCGACCGCTCTGGTTATCACATTGCGGTAGGGGTGCTTTTTCGCTTTTTCTTTGGTTAAAATTCCTTGGCGCATCATTTCTGCAACAACGGAATGATCCTGCGTAACTTGCATAAACACCCCGTCCCGCATTAAATAGGCACGGCTATCTCCAACATGGCCTAAATACACATTGTCGCTGCCTTCCCAAAGCGCAGTAACTGTTGTACCCATACCGGCAAGGGCTGAGTCCTGACTCTGCTGCTCATAAAGCCTACGATTGGCAGCCTGGATTCCTTCTTCCAGCAGTTTCCCACTGGGTTCATGATTGGAGAGCATATCCTTGAGCACTGTTACAGCGCCTGCACTAGCGATTTCGCCTCCGTTATGCCCACCCATGCCGTCTGCGACACCATACAACCGTCCGCACATCAGAAGCATATCCTGATTGCTGGGTCTTACCAAACCGGCATGTGTCCTGGCTGCCACTATCATGGTATCCCTCCTTGGTGATGGGTAACATTCCTCAAAGCTTCAGGGATTTCCTGCGTAATTGGCCGCATGCTCCCTGAATATCATCGCCCATTTCCCGCCTTCGGGTGGCGGAAATATGCCTGTCGGCAAGGGTTTGCAGGAATGCTTTTATTTTCGTTTCAGTAACGCCCTTTAAATTTCGTTCCGCGACACTATTTAGCGGTATAACATTTACATGGCATTGCATGCCCCGAAGACGCTTCGCCAACTCTTCCGCGTGGGCAGGCTCCGCATTGACACCGTCGATCAGTGCATATTCAAAGATCACCCGGCGGCCTGTCTTCTCAATATAGTAGCGGCAGGCAGACAGCAGTACATCCATAGGGAAAGCCTTGGCAACCGGCATGGTCTGCCTTCTGATTTCATCATTGGGGGCGTGTAACGATATGGATAGCGTCACCGGCAGGCCTTCATCCGCCAGGTCACGGATTTTGTCTGCCAGCCCGCAGGTGGATAGCGATATGCTGCGTAGACTAATGTTCAGGCCCTGTTCATGATTCACCAGCCTGAAAAAACGCATGACGTTATCGTAATTGTCTAGGGGTTCACCGCTGCCCATCAAAACAATGTTATGGACTTTTCCCTCGCTACCCAGATGGCGGTTGGCGCAATGGACCTGCCCCAGCATTTCCGCTGCGGTCAGGCTTCTTACGCATCCATCCAATGTGCTGGCGCAAAAGGCGCAGCCCATTCTGCAACCTACCTGGGTGGAGATGCAAAGGGTATGGCCGTGATGATAGCTCATCAGCACGCCTTCCACACAGTTGCCGTCTATCAAGCCAAACAGGAACTTCACTGTTCCATCCAGCTTGGAAACATGGGTCTCTAAGATGGATACCGGCTGAGCGATTGTATTTTCCATCAGCCATTCCCGTAGGGCCTTGGGCAGGTTGGACATATCCCCGAACTCCACGCCTTTATGTAGCCAGGAGAATACCTGACCTGCCCTAAAGGCAGGCTGGCCCTGAGCTTTAATCAGTTCGGTGAGTTCTTCGGGCATATAGCCCAACAACTGGGGTTTGTCCATTTTATGCCTCTTTCTTTACAAGCCTTGCGATATAAAAGCCTTCTAGCCCATCCCGATGGGCAAACAATTGCAAACCGTTTGCGCCATAGAGGGCACGGAATTTTTCCGGGATGGCATCCGGCAGGGGAGACATTTCAAATTCCTTATGGGTTTGAAGGAATGCAGCAATTTGCTGGCTGTTTTCTTCCGGCAGTATGGAGCAGGTGGCATAAACCAAAACACCGCCCTTTTTCACATACTGACTGCACACATCCAACAGTTTCTTTTGCGTTTCTACAAGAGAAGCTACAGTTTCAGGGGTTTGCCTGTACTTAACATCAGGCTTTTCCAACATAACGCCAAGGCCTGAGCAGGGTGCATCCAGCAGTACAGCGTCAAAGGTGTTGATGAGCTCTTCTCGGTTTACAGCCGCATCACGCACCATGGGGCGCAGGTTTTCCAACTTGAGGCGCTTGGCAACAGCCTGGATGAGGGCGACCCTGTGAGCATGCAAATCCCAAGCATGTACCCTGCCTGTGCCGTCCATAATCTCCGCCATCAGGGCGGATTTTCCGCCGGGAGCGGCACAGGCATCCAGCACCTGCATGCCGCGCTTTACGCCTACGGCTTCGGCTGCCAGTACACTGCTTTCTCCCTGAATGGAGAACATGCCTTTTCGGTAATCTGTATCAATGCCGATATCCAATGCGCCGCCGATGCGCCAAACATGCGGAACCTGCGCTTTTTCAGCCTTCCATACCTTGCTGGAAAGAAGCTGTTCAAAAGCTTCGTCGGTCAGTTGCATGCGGTTGGGGCGGATAGGGGTATCATGCTGCTGTGTACGGTAGGAACAGATGGCTTCTGTCATTTCTGCGCCATAAGCTGCCATCAAGCGTTCTACCAGCCATTGCGGAACAGAATGCATGATGGATAAATACAGCGTCTCATTTTCTTCACGGCTAGGCCATGCGATTTCATCCTTCTGCCGGATCAGATTGCGCAAAACGCCGTTGATAAAGCCTGAAAGTGGTTCCATGCCTGCTTCCTTGCACAGTTTGACGCCTTCGTTGACTGCTGCACTGTCGGGCACCTTATCCAGGAATAAAATCTGATAAGCGCTCAAGCGCAATATATCGCGGGAGAGGGGTTCAACATCTTTATTGGTCAATAGGGTGTCCAGTGCATAGTCGATACGGATACGGTTTTCCAGCGTGCCGTATACTATGTTGGCAGCCAGGCGCTTATCCAAAGCGCTTAAACCGCTTTCTTTCAAACGCTTGTCTAATGCTAGGGATGCATAAGAGCCATCCCGGTGCACATCCTGCAAAATATTTAACGCCAGTTTCCTAGCACCCATTGACATGGAGGATGCGGGTGCAGCAGGGCGGAGAGCATTTCTTTCAGTGGCTTTTGAGGGATCCCGGGAGGGGCGGAATGCGGGTTTTGCACCACCAGGACGGCCAAAGCCGGGCTTTCCGCCGGTAGGCCGTGCAGATGCAGGGCGGCCAAAGGCTGGCCTATCACCGGTAGGCTTGTCACCAGCCGGTTTTGCAAATGATGGACGACCATAACCGGGTTTCCCACCGGATGGCCTACCTGAAGCAGGGAGGCCAAAGGATGGCCTGCCACCGACGGGTTTGTCAGTTGCAGGACGGTTAGACTCAGACTTGTCACCAGCAGGCTTGTCATCGGCCGGTTTTGCAAATGATGGACGACCATAACCAGGTTTCCCACCGAAAGGTCTACCCGTAGCAGGGCGGCCAAAGCTGGGCTTGCCACCGACGGGTTTGTCAGTTGCAGGACGGTTAGACTCAGACCTGTCACCAACAGGCTTGTCACCGGCCGGTTTTGCAAATGATGGACGACCATAACCGGGTTTCCCGCCGGAAGGCCTGCCCATAGCAGGGCGGCCAAAGGACGGCCTGTCACCAGTAGGTTTATCTCCAGCTGGTTTTGCGCGGTAGGGCCTATCGCCAGCGGGCCGGGCACCTGTGGGTTTGGCAAATGAAGGCTTGTCTCCTACAGGCCTTTCACCATTTGAACCGCTGTTGTCAGGCCTGCCATAGGCAGGTTTTCCGCCCATGGGCTTGCCGCCTGTCGGCTTTGGAGGATAGGGCTTTTTGCCATCATATGATTTTCCATCAGATGAGTTTGCGGCAGGGCGGCCGTATACCGGCTTGGAGCCGTTTGCTTTTTGATAAGGACGGGCCGGTTTGTTACCTGAAAAGGGTGGTTTTCTCGAATCGCTCATTCGGCACTCTCCTGCCATATAATACCCATTTGTAGGGGATGACCGCGTAGGTAGTCTTTGGCGTCCATTTGCTTTCCGCCGGGTGCTTGCAGCCGAAGGATACGCACCGCACCCTTGCCTGCGGCAATGATCAGACCTTGTTTTGCGTCTGCAACCAGCACCTGTCCGGGTATGCCCTCATACTCTTGTGCTATCTGGGCCTTGATAACCTTCAATGTACCCTCAGGAAATGGCGTAAAGGTACCTGGCCAGGGGTCAAGGCCTCGAACTTGATTGACAATATCCGCCGCCGTATTATGCCATATGATCAAGCCCATATCCTTTTTCAGCATAGGCTCATACGTATGGGCTTCGTGATTTTGAGGGAATCTCGGGCAGCGGTCTTCTTGGATCAACTTAAGGGTATCCAGCAAGACTTCAGCACCTATGACAGAAAGGCGCTGACTTAACTCACCGGCTGTTTCATCCGGCAAAATTGCTGTTTCTTTTACCAGCAGCATGTCACCTGTATCAATGCCTTTGTCGGTCATCATGGTAGTGACGCCAGTTTTCGTTTCACCCATAAGAATGCACCAGTTGATGGGAGCGCTGCCGCGGTGCCGGGGGAGAAGGGAGGCATGCACATTGACTGTTCCCAAACGGGGGATATCCAATATCTCCTGGGACAAAATCTGCCCAAACGCTGCGGTGACACACAAATCAGGTGCGAGTCTTTTTAGGTCATCCACGCCGTCCTTGCTGATACGGTGGGGTTGAAACACAGGGATATTTAAGGATGTTGCAAGCTCCTTCACCGGGCTTAGAGCAAGCTTATTGCCCCGGCCTTTGGGCTTATCCGGCTGGGTAAATACGCCGACCACGTTATAGCCGGCGTCAACCAGCGTCTTTAAGGAAGGAACAGCAAACTCCGGGGTGCCCATAAAAACAATGCGCATCCCGTCACTCCCTTATTTCTTTTTCGTCTTCGTCATCTTCCGGCTCATCATCTGGGAAGATTTCATGTTCCATCAGGTCAACATATAAAACACCGTTCAAGTGATCGATTTCATGACAGAAAGCCCGGGCCAGCAAGCCTTCACCGGTTTTCTCAAAGAATATGCCGTGCCTGTCCTGTGCACGGACAGTTACCTTGTTAGGACGGCAGACAAGGCCTTGGCGGCCGGGGATGCTCAGGCAGCCTTCCGGCCCGCACTGCTCACCTTCGGTAGCGATAATTTCGGGGTTTACCAGCTCAATGAGGCCGTTCCCATCATCTACTACAATGACTCTGCGCAAAATGCCCACCTGCGGTGCGGCAAGACCTGCACCATCGGCTTTGTACATGGTATCCGCCATATCTTTCAGTAGCAGCCATAACCTAAGATCAAACTTCGCAACGGGCTTTGCCGTTTTACGAAGTCCTTCATCACCAATTTTCACAATTGATCTTATGCCCATTGTATCGCCCTTTCTTTGTTCGTGCATCACATCATGGATGCGGGGTTCCATTCAAAATATATCTGGCAGCCAGGGGAAGATTCCGCCTGGGATAACTCGCTTAAAAATGCGGCAAGGGGAGTGATGTTAGGATGTTCAAAAAGTTTGAACAGCACATGGTAACGGGTTTTGCCCCGGATCATCTTAACAGGTGCTTCATCCATGCGCATCATCAGTACTCGTTGTTGGACAGCAGGATTCTCTTTGATATATGCCAGGCAGGCTTCATGGATTCGCTGGCAGGTCATTTGTGCTGTAACGCCCTGTTCTGCCTCCACAAGAAGTCTGCAAAGAACCGTAAACGGTGGGTAGAGCCCTGTACGCCGGCGCTGGAACTCCATTTGGTAAAAGGACCGGTAATCCTGGGCGGCGGAGGCTTGAATGACCGGGTGTTCAGGTTTGTAAGTTTGAATCACCACTTCACCTGGGTCTTTTGCACGGCCTGCCCGGCCAGCCACTTGTGTCAGCAGTTGAAAGGTGCGTTCCGGGCTGCGGTAATCCGGCAGGTTCAGTGTCATGTCCGCTGCTATTACACCCACCAGGGTTACATTGGGGAAATCCAGTCCCTTGGCAATCATTTGTGTGCCAATCAGTATCCGGGCTTCCCCAGCCCGAAAGCTGGACAACATTTTATGGTGTGCATCCTTGCCAGTGGTGGTATCGTTATCCATGCGCAACACCTTGATACCAGGCAGCAGCTTTTGCACTTCCTCCTCCACCTTTTGCGTGCCAAGGCCGAAATAGCGGATGTATTTGCTGCTGCATTGAGGACATGTATTAGGCGGGGGGGAAACATAACCGCAATAGTGGCAGTGCATGCGTCCGTCGCCACCTGTTTGGTGATAGGTCATGGCGATGTCGCACTGCCCACACTTGACCACATAACCGCAGCCACGGCAAGATACAAAGGACTGGTAGCCACGCCGATTCAAAAACAGCATGGCCTGGCTGCCATGATCCATACATGCATGAAGCTTTTGCTTTAGCAGCATGCTGAATATGGAACGATTGCCAGTTGACAATTCCTTGCGCATATCCACCACATGAACTTGGGGTAAAGGCCGCGCCATTACACGGTTGGGCATCTCCAGCAGGGTGTAGTCACCACGCATAGCCCTGGCAAAAGTTAAGATGCTTGGCGTTGCGCTGCTTAATAAAAGGAGGCCGCCCTCTCGTTTACAGCGGCTATAAGCCACTTCACGGGCATCATACCGTGGATGGTGCTCGCTTAAGTAGCTTTGCTCATGCTCCTCATCCACTACGATGAGCCCCAAATTCTCTACCGGGGCAAATACCGCAGAACGCGCTCCCACAACAACTCTGGCCTGGCCCCGGCGGATACGGCGCCATTCGTCAAACCGTTCTCCGTGGGTCAGCCTGGAATGCAGCACAGCCGCTACAGGGCCGAATCGGTCACGGAACCACTGCACCATTTGCGGGGTCAGCGCGATTTCCGGAACCAGGACGATGGCACCTTTATGCAGCGCCAATGCTTTACGGACCAAGCGAATGTAGACCTCCGTCTTACCCGAACCGGTAACGCCATGCAAAAGAAATGCGCCTGTACCTTTTTTCAGGGCTGGATCCATTTCATCAAGGGCATCCTGCTGTGCTGGCATCAAAGGATGATCGGGAACCTCCCTAGTAACCATATCGCCATAAGGCGAGCGCAGCACTTCCTCCTGGGTAATGGCTACAAGGCCCAGGGCCTCCAGCTTTTTCAGCGGTTCCATGGGGTCTTTCACCATCAGAGCAAGTTCCTTCACCGGGTGGGTTTTGCCATCCTTTAACAAGGTTAAAAGCAACGCCCTGCGGGGGGAACGTTTTTGACCAAAGGCAGCAGCCTCCGCATCCTCTTTGGGGATGTTCAACCGTGCAGCCGGCTCTGTTTTTTCTTTGACACGACCGCCTCGCATGGCGGCGGGAAGCATTAGCCGAATGGTTTCTGCCAAGGGACAGTGGCTTGTTTCTGCCATCTCCCTTGCTAGATCAATCAGGGCTGGCAGCACCGCAGGATAGTCCTCCAAGGGGCGTATGATAGACCGTATTTTTTCTTTAGGATACTCCGTATTTTCAGACGTCGAAAGGATTAGCCCTTCCACCTTACGGGGCCCAAAGGGCACCAGCACCCGGGTGCCTTGAACCAGGGCCAAACCCTCCGGAACACGGTAGGTAAAGACATGGGCCACGTTTTCGTGTATGATATCCACGATCACTTGGGCAAACATGCCTTCGCCTCCTGTTTACAAAATGCCAACTTTTATTATACCGTCATCCGCCGCAATACACAAGTACAGGTTTTGCGATTACCATGATTTGTGGAAAACTTCTGATTGACAATCAATGGATTCGTTGACTTTCCAGCTGCCCGTCCTTATAATGGATGGACTGGATAAGGAGGGCATTATGGCCGTATCAAATAAACTTACCTATTTTGCAACCGCTGCCTTTGGTTTGGAAGGCGTTGTGGCGGATGAGTTAAAAGCACTGGGAATCAAAAATGCCAAGGCAGAGCTTGGCGGAGCGCGTTTTGAGGCTACAATAGGGGAGGCCTATGAAGCCTGCCTATGGCTGCGCTGTGCTGACAGGGTGCTGCTTGTATTAAAGGAAGCAAAAGCCCTCTCGTTTGAAGAACTGTTTCAACTGGTGAAGTCCATCGCCTGGGAGGATTACTTGTCTAGGGATGCAACCTTTCCCGTGTCTGGCAAATGCGCCAGAAGTCAGCTGATGAGTGTGCGGGATTGTCAGGCGATAACCAAAAAAGCAATCGTTGAAAGGTTGAAGGAACAATATAAAACAAACTGGTTTACAGAAACCGGTGCAGTATATCCCATTGATGTCAGCTTGCATGGAGATACGGCGAGGCTCACCATTGATTTAAGCGGAACAGCGCTTAATCGCCGGGGCTACCGCACTTGGAATGGGGAAGCCCCCCTGCGTGAAACTCTGGCTGCCGCCCTTGTGCGCCTGTCGCCATGGAAGGAAGGGATGCCGCTGCACGACCCTTGCTGCGGAACAGGAACAATATTGATTGAAGCTGCCATGCTGCAAGCCAATCGTGCGCCGGGGCTAAGCCGTGATTTCGCATGCGATCACTGGCCGCTTTTCCCGGAAGGTGAGCGGGCTGCCCTTAGGGAAAAGGCGAAGGCTGCGTTTAACCCCAAGAGGATTGAGAACATCTCCGGCAGCGATATCGACCCTGCGGCGCTGGCACTTTGTAACAAGCATATTGCGCAAGCGGGTATGGAAGGCCGCATCAAGGTATATACAAATGACCTTCGCACCCTGCAGTTGCAAGATGATTACGGCGTGTTCCTGGCTAATCCTCCTTATGGGGAGCGGCTGGGTGATAAAAAGGGTGCTGAGGCCTTATATGGACAGATGCGCAGCCTTTTAAACCGGCATGAGGGCTGGCACTTGGGGGTGCTGACCAGTCATCCTGGTTTTGAGCGCCACTTTGGCGGCCGGGCACAGAAAAAACGCCGGCTGTATAATGGCCGGCTGGAATGTGAGTTCTTGATGTATTGATTAATGTTTGTGAGTTGCAGCTTAGCTTTATGCTGATTCAATTTTAGTTTGTTGTTCTGGCTTATGCGTCTGTCGTTTCTGCCTCTTTAAAATCAGGGTCCACTGGAGGCAAGGTCTGACAAGCCATCAGGATGGCGTCTTCCCCGTTATCCTCATAATATTTCTTTCGGCAGCCAACTTGTACAAAATTCAAGCTCCTGTAGAGGTTCTGGGCTGTATAATTGGTACGCCGCACCTCCAGCGTAACAAAAGATGCGCCAAGGTTAGCGGCGTACTGAATCAGTTCTTTAGTAATAAGGCGCCCGTACCCTTTTCCGCGCTTATCCTTGCGTACGGCAATGTTGGTGATATGGCATTCATCCAGCACCATCCAGCAGCCGGCAAAAGCAACAATCTCATCATATAGCTCTGCTACCAGGTACCTGGCGCATTTGTTTTCTGTCAGCTCATCCTCAAAAGCGCCCCTGCTCCAGGGAGAGGAAAAGGTATCTGCCTCAATCTGATGAACCGAGTCAATATCCTTTAGCATCATTCTGCGAATGAGAATGTTTTTAGGCTCCATGCGATTCCTCCCTGGCTTTGCGCTGACGCTCCGCCTGAGGGGCGCGCAGGTAATATGGCATAAGAGAAAGATAATCCACCGCACTGGCCTTGTATTGTTCGGCCAATACAGCAACACTCAGCGGCCGAAGAAAGCGCATGTGAGCAGGTGCCAGCAACACCTTATCTTTCATGTGGCTCTCTATTGCTTCCTGATGGACTGCAACGCCATCGCCAACAAACATTAGGGGGCTGTCAAAGGCTGCAAGCCGATCCAAATACTCGGGCAGCTTCAGCGCTTCATCCTCCATTAACCGATGCGGAGGGATTCCAGTACGGAATGCAGCCCCGTATACCTGGCTGGCTCTGGCATCCTGAATGGGGCAAATGGTACCGCTAAAATGGGGGATACCTGCAGCCAGAGCCTCCAGAGCATTGATGCCGATGCAAGGCTTCCCTGCGCCATGGGCCAAGCCCTTTACGGTGCTGACTCCAATACGTACGCCGGTAAATGAGCCGGGGCCTTCCGTTACTGCAAACAAATCAATATCTTGTATAGACAGACCTGTATGAATAAAGCCTTCCTCCACCATGGGCATGAGGCTTACTGAATGAGTGAATTTATTAACTGCCATAGCTTCATAGGCAGCCTCACTGTTTTTTAATATGGCAACCCCGGCGACGGGGCCTGATGTATCCAAAGCCAGAATGTTCATGCAACAATGCCCTTTCAAAGAGATGCGTTTGTATAGCCGCCGATAGGAATGATTTCTATGATGCGCACATCATCCCCTGCGCCAGGAGAAAGTGAAATTTGCAGGTAGGCATTGGGTAGCAAAGACGGAGCGCGTTCCGCCCATTCTACTACCGCTATGCCCTCGCCGTTCAAATATTCCTCCACGCCGATTTCATATAGCTCTTCTTCATTATTGATTCTGTACCAGTCAAAATGATATAGGGGGATTCGACCGCTGTCATAAGCCTGCAAAATGGTAAAGGTGGGGCTGGCAATAGGCCCTTCGATCCCAAGGCCACGGGCAATGCCACGGGTAAATTCGCTTTTTCCTGCGCCCATATCTCCCCTTAGCACCAAAACGTCCCCAGGGCGCAGCGCTTTTGAAAGGGCTGCACCCAGGGAACGTGTTTCGAGGGGGGAATGTGTCATGTGTTGCAAGGTATCACTCCTGTGGTTATACTCTAGCACCCCGCCCGTGCAGAAGGGGGGATAAGTGCCTGTACAGAACAAAGGTTACTGCGCTCAATACAACGCCCTTCAATAAATTAAAAGGTGCTGTTACCCAAAGCAGGATTTCCCATAGGGTATCCAAAGATGGAAAGATTGCAGTTACCATGTTCAGTATGCCCTGTATCGGCATTTTGAAAGCATCAGCAAAAGCTGGGATTAATACATATGCGTTAAGCACCACGCCGGCTATAACCATGGCTACTGTACCTAGAGCCATGCCTATCAAAGCGCCTTTGCGGCTCTTGTCACGACGGTATACAAGAACGGCGGGCAGAAGAAGCGCTGCGCCGATGAGAAAATCCGCCAACTCTCCAACACCAGCAGTCAAAGAGCTTACTAAAGCGCCGATAATGCTCTTGATCCCAAGGATTATCAGGCCTGCCAAGGGTCCCATGGAGAAGCCGCCCAGCAATACCGGAATATTGCTTAAGTCAAGCTTGTAAAAAGCGACGATCGGTATACCGGGGATAAGAAACAGCATGGTCGATATGGCTGCAAGTAGAGCGATTCTAGTTATCCGGTGGGTGGTAAAGTAACGTTTGGTCTGCATCGCAATGCCTCCTTAAATATGCACGCCCCTGAAGCGAAAGCTGTTCAGGGGCGAAAACATACTTTTCTACGTTCTTCTATCATCCAGACTTTACTGTCGGCTCTGGAATTTCACCAGATCGGCCAATGACTTTCGCCATTTGGTTCGCGGGCTGTACCGCCGGTAGGGATTTTCACCCTGCCCCGAAGAAGCTTCAAGTGCTATGCGATTGTTGGTTTACGCAGGTATCATAGCATGCCGGTTTTTATTTGTCAATGTAAACAAGGCATAAAATGCACTTAGTTTTCCGTTAATCCATCGATTCTTGCTGCACCTTCCGGGCGGATATCCAGCTGATGGCAGCAATGCTGTCCAAAGGCGGATTCCATCAGCTCCGTAAAGGCGGGCACCTGATCCATGGGAACAAAATTAAGCGTTGTGCCTGCAAAGCCGCCTCCATGCACGCGCCAGGCGCCGTTATCCTTTAAAAAGTCTTCGGCCAGCGCCAACCCCAAGGAAAGCTCCTGTTCGTTGGGCCGTGCATAAACGTTTTGAAGATACATGAAGCTGGAACGGCCGGACGCAATGACATCTTTAAAGAATGCCTGCAAATCATCATGATCAAGGGCTGCAACCTGGTTGCTGACACGCTTGTTCTCTTGGAAAAAATGCATAGCCCGAAGCACTGCCCGGTCAGATGTTTTTTCTCGTACGGAGGACAGGTCTTGCATCAGCTGCTCGGGCCGTACCTTGCGCAGCACTTCTTCGCCAAAGCAGGCCGCAACCTGTTTCATTTCGGTGGGGATGGAGGCATAATCCGCCGTCAGGTCATCATGACTTCCGCCGGTATTCACGACCACCACTGCATATCCCTTGGCAGCAAAATCGTAAGAGATGGGCCTTACATCAGGCTCGTCCTTCTTAAAATCAATGGTCACAAGGCCGCCAACGGAACTGGCCATCTGATCCATCAAGCCGCTGGGCTTGTCAAAGTAATGGTTTTCGGCATACTGGGCAATTTGGGCTCTGACGATGGGCGATATCTTGAATTCGCCGTACAAGCTGTCGAAGATGGCGCAGATCAGCACCTCAAAGGCGGCGGAGGAGCTTAAGCCGCTGCCGGATAAAACGTTGGATGTCACTGCTGCATCAAAACCGCCGATAGGATAGCCAAGTTCCTTCATGCGAGAGGCTACGCCGCGGATCAGGGATGCGGTTTTTCCTACTTCAGATGGGACTGGCTCAAGGTTTTCAAGGGAAATCTCAACAGCTGGATAGCCTTCGCTGCATAGGTTTACCTTTAGATCATCCCTTTGGGATACTGCAGCTACGGTATCTAAATTAACTGCGGCAGCCAGCACCTTGCCACGGTTATGGTCAGTATGGTTGCCGGACAGCTCGGTCCGACCTGGTGCACTGATTAACTGCACCTCACCAGGGACGTTGAACAGTTCTTCATGTTTTTTGAGCAGTCTTGTATATCTGGCGGTCTGTGCTACCAGCATACCGTCCCTGCGGCCATATAAGTGAGTCAGTTTGGACATCACCCAAGGCGTCTTTAAAGCGCGGATCATTTTTGCATATTGGTTCATAACATAACCGCTCCTTCTACTATTCCATCTGTTGCTTACAGAGTTTGTTCAGATAATACCTTCTGCCAGAAGGAAACAAAAGGTGATAATCCCATGCCGTCCAGATTGTCTAAATACTCTTGCCATGTTTCATCATTCAAGTCCGTTTCGCCAATCACAAATTTGGCGAGACTTTCATCCACATAACGCCCAATCTCCAGCTGCATTGGCGAAATGGTTTCAAGCTGCTCTTTGCTGAGTGTGAACTGAGGGAAGGGGAGCGTTGCCACTTGACCTAACTCGTGCACCGAGCGTATATATTGAACAATTTTCTCATCTTCGAATAGCAGTTGAAAATCTACGGGGTTTAGTAATGGGTATGAATTGCTGCTGCGCAATGTGGCGGATTCAATGACGGAGGTCAGTTCCTCCACAGGTGGAATCCAACGCCATGTTCCGTTCTCGTTATAGGCATACTCGGCATTTTCCTGGCCCAATAGCGCCAGCCGTCCACCCTCTTCCGTGTAGAGGTAATCTACCCACGAAAGAAGTGTAGCAGGGTCCTTGCATGCACTGGTGATGGCAAATGTGCCACGGAATACTGTGCCCAGCAAATCTCGGTACACCTTTGATCCTTCGTACTGAAGTGGGGAAAGTATGACATACTCTTGTGCCTGATTTGAGGGAAGAAAGGTTGTAGCTGAAGGCCCGAAAAACATGCCGAAGGTGACAGCGGCCTTTTCATCAGTCACCTTACGCATTGTATCGGATGTGCTGAAGCCATTTTTGTCCAGCAAGCCAGCGTCATATAATTCCTTGGCCCAGGCAACAAATTCTTTGTATTGGCTGCTGGCAGGCATGAATTGGGCATTCCCGTCTGAATCTACGAACATATTATAATCATTGGCGGTAAGGCCAAAGGCATGAGCCAGAAACTTTAAATCCCAAGATCCAATAAAAGTGAAAGGGATTTCATCACTTCGGCCATTGTAATTGGGATCCTGCGTCTTAAATGCTTCAAGCACAGCTTTTAAGGAAGCGGCATCCGTAGGCATATCAAGTTTCAGCTTGTCCAGCCAAACTTTGTTGATCCACATGGCGTTCTGATCTCTTAGGGTATTGATGGCGGGAAGCGCAACAATAGCCCCGTCGGGCAGGGTAATTGCTTTTCGCCAATTGGGGTTAGCTTCAAGCAGTGCGTATAAATTTGGCGCGTTTTCTTGAAGCAAGGGATTTAAATCGATGAGTTTGCCATCTTGATAATAGGAAATGGTTTCCTGGGTGGTGAGCGACGCCCCGAACACGGCATCCGGCAAATCATTTCCTGCAAAGAGCTTGGCCTTTTCCTCTGTCCAGGCATCAAAATCAGAAAGATTCTTGAAGTCAACCCTGACACCGGTTATCTCCAACATGCGTTGAAAAAAGAGATTTGAACTCATATCCTGCTGTGTATCGCTCCCCGCATACCCAGCAACTACAAAGACTTTTTCAGAGGTTACTGATTGTTCGCCGACTGCCGGAATCAGGGCAGCAGCTAAAACACATACCAGCATAAGGCTTACAAGTGTTTTGCGCAACGATAGGTCCTCCTTTGCAACTGTCACTAGACTAATCTTCATTATACCGTATTGGCTATGGTTTGAACAGCCTAAAAGTTAGACGGATGCAAGGGCGGGCCGCACTTGCGTTTGATACTTGCCATGGGGTATAATGAAATATACGGCGCAAATGCGCCATTAACTGATGAAATGAGGGCTAGGCCTGTGAATATTTTTGGCCGTCTGCAGAGTTGGCTTAGTATGCTTCAAGCGGATCCACTTCAATTTATTGTTTACTTACTTTATTTGGTGACATCAGTGTTGATTGCGCTCACATTTCATGAGGTGGCTCATGGGTATGTGGCTTATCGGTGCGGAGATCCTACTGCGAAAATGCTCGGTAGGCTATCACTCAACCCTTTAAAGCATATGGACCCTGTTGGCACTGCCTGTATGTTCCTATTAGGGTTTGGATGGGCAAAACCCGTTCCGGTTAACCCCAGGAACTTTAGTGACTTCCGCAGGGATGATTTTCTTGTCTCAATAGCCGGTATCGCTACCAACCTTACGCTGTTTATTGTATCGACTGCATTAGCGGTGGGAATCAATGGCATTATGTGGAAGCCTGAGGTCATACAGTATTTTGGAGCCAAAGAAATGCTGTCTTCTAATGGGGAGTTCTATTATATCCTGATCTCAGGCAATGCTAGTGCGGTATCGGATTTAATGCAAACACCTTGGCTGCATTATGTTCAGCGCTTTTTACTTTTGTTTGCATCTATCAATCTGGGCCTTGGAGTATTCAACCTCATGCCTTTCCCGCCACTGGATGGCTTTCATATTGTGAATGATGTGCTATTAAAGGGAAGGCTCTATTTAAACCAACAGATATATCAGATTGCTCAAATAATACTGCTGTTCATGGCTTTATCAGGTACGCTATCTGGTATCATGTCAGCAATTATGTGGGCTATTGAGAGCGGTGTGCTGAACATATTCCTTATGCTGACCGGCTCAGTGTGAGGAAATAACATGCCGCAAGTTATTTACCTGAAGCAGTTTGAAGGGCCATTGGACCTATTGCTCCACCTGATCAGCAAAGCCAAGGTGGATATACGGGATATCTTTGTTTCTGAAATCACCGAGCAGTATATTGCCTCTGTCAGCGGCGCGGCGGATATTGATATGGATGATGCAAGCGAGTTTCTTGCCTTGGCTGCCACGTTGCTGGAGATCAAAAGCCGGGCCCTTTTGCCCAAGCCTCCCGCTACGGAGGAGGAAGAGGATCCTGAGCAGGCATTGATCCGGCGACTGGAGGAGTACAAGCTCTTCAAGGAATCTGCGCAGAACCTTCAATCCTTTGAAAAGGCAGCTGCATCCATGTATGAAAAGCTGCCGGAGGAATATCCACTGCCGCCCCCCTCCTTTGAGCTGACAGGCCTTACCATGGAAGGACTTTTGGAAGCATTGGCAAGGGTGCTTTCTAGGAAGCCGGAAGAACCGGAGGAAGCCGTTTATATCAACAGGGAGATCAAGCGGGATTCCTTTACCATTGAAGCCTGTATGACTCATATCCTAAAGCGTTTACGGCGCGGACCCATGCCCTTTGTGGATATGTTCAGTGAAGCGCCTGGCAGGGAAGAAGTGGTTACACTGTTTCTTGCCCTTTTGGAGATATTGCGCTTAAACAAGGCGTTTGTGGAGCAAAGCGTAACATTTGGTGACATCACCTTGCATCCGGGGAGGAGAAAGGATCTTGCAGACCAATGAGTGGATGGCCGTGATTGAGGCTATTTTGTTTGTCGCCGGAGAGCCGGTGCACCTTGCCGATTTGCAAAAGGCGCTGGAGCTTAGTCCTATTGAACTCAATTCAGCGGTGAATGCGTTGGAGAGTGACTTTAATTTCAACCGCAGAGGCATTTGCCTTAAACGGTTTGGAGATCATATCCAATTGGCTACAAGGGCGGAGTATGCCCCTTATGTGGAGAAGCTGCTACAGCCGGTGCAAAAGCAGTCGCTATCTCAGGCTGCCATGGAAACTTTGGCTGTGGTAGCTTATAAGCAACCGGTTACCAAGGCAGAGGTGGAAGCTATACGCGGCGTCAAATGCGACTATTCCATACAGTCTCTTTCTCACAAAGGCTTAATAGCCGAGATGGGTAGAAAAGAGGCTATTGGAAGGCCGATTTTATATGGAACAACAGATAAATTCCTTTCGCATTTTGGAATATCAACATTATATGATCTGCCCCAAATTGCTGAGCCCGTGATGCAGGAGGAGCCTTTGGTACCCTGATATGCTGAAAATTTATGAATTGTGAGTGAATACTGGTATTTTTATGGATATAGGAAGGGATTCCCCAGCATATGGAGAATCTTTTTCATTATGGTTAATATTTGTATTAACAACATACGATTAATCGGTGTATGTGGTTTGTAAGCAGGGCGTATGCCTGCATATAAAAATTGCATAAGGGGTGGTATCTGGTGAAAAAAACCTACATTGCACTATTGGCGGTTGTTTTGGTCCTTGCGATTGTTGTGGGCGTATTAATTGGCGACCGCAGCAAAATACTGCAGGATGAGAAAGCACTCACAACGCAGGCTAATGACCTTAAGACACAGGTCAATGAATTGAAAGCACAAATTCAGGCCGCGGAAGCTGACAAGACTGCAGCGTTGGCGGGAAAAACCCAGGCAGAAGCTGATCTGAAAGCTGCAAATGACAGCTTGCAAACCGCCCTTACGGACAAAGCAGCTGCAGATGAAGCTGTCAAGGCCGCGCAGGACGCTCTGAAAGTCGCACAGGATGATAAAGCTGCGGCAGATGCTGCTGCGAAGACTGCCGGAGAAGAACTGCAGGCAGCTTTGACGGCAAAAGCAGAAGCAGAAGAATTAGCGAAATCTGCAGAAGATGCCAGCAAGACTGCCCTTGCCGATAAGCAAACAGCAGAGGATGCTTTAAAGACTGCGCAAGAAGCAGTAAAGACCGCTAAGGATGAGAAGGATACTGCAGAGGATTCAGCCAAGAAAGCAGCTGATGATCTTGCTGCTGCCCAGATGGAAGCTCAAACTGCCAAGGATGATCTGGCAACAGCTCAAGCAGCGCTGCTTGCTGCTCAGACCGAAAAAGAGAAAGCCCTCCAGGAAAAGGATACAGCAGAAGCAGCATTGCTTGCAGCACAACAAGCATCCGCTGATGCAAAGGAAGCCGCTGTTAAGGCTTCCGCTAAGGCCGAAGAAGATTTGGCTGCGTTGCAAAAGCAGTTGAATGATGTTCAGGAAGAGCTGAAAAAAGCTCAGGAATCAGCTGTCACAGCATCCGGTGTACAGCAATCAGCATCGGATACTTCTGCATTGGCATTGGAGATTGACAGCCTTAAGACTGAACTTCTAAAAGCTAAGGCTGATATCGAAAGCCTGAACACTGCGCTAAGTGATGCCAAGGCAGCTGCGGATAAAGCCGTCAGCGAAAAGGCAGCGGTAGAAGAAGCAGTAAAGACCGCCACCAAAGAAAAAGTAGATGCACAAGCAAGCGCAAAGGCTGCAGCCCAAGAAAGAGACGAGGCTGTAAAAGCAGCTGCTGAAGCCAATCAAAAGGCAGCCGATATCCAGAAGGAACTGGATGCTGCATTGGAAAGCAAAACAATTGCGCTGGCTGATGTATTGAACCTTGTAACAGAAGGTGGGTACAAGATCATCACCGTCATCAAAGAGGGGTTCATCGGGCCTGTTGAAGTTACCGTTGTCCTGGATGCTGATGGTGTCATTCAAGCTATGGGCATAGGTGGCAAAGATTTTGCTGAAACAGAAGGGATTGGCTCAAAGGTTTTGGAAGAAAGCTTTATCAGCCAGTTTATCGGCAAGTCAGGCACCGTTGCCATAGGCTCAGGGATTGATGCAATTTCCGGTGCGACTGTAACCTCAACTTCTGTTGTGGATGCAGTAAATGAAGCTCTGGCTCAGTTTCAAAAGTAAAAATTCGTAATGAAAAACACCCCGGAATGCATGTAAGCACATTCCGGGGTGTTTGCATATTCAAGGATGGTAACCATGAATCAATTCCAATAAATAGGGCAGAGCAGCCTCAAAACGTACACCAAACCGCAATTCCTGCTTTGATTCCATGGTGTATTGAATGCACCGACTGGTAAACTTGACTGCCAGTTCTGCTGAGTCTTTCAAACTCATACCATTCATCAGTCCGCACAATAGCGTGCTTGCAAAAATGTCTCCAGTGCCATGATATATGCCCGGATGCCTGCTTTCAAAGACATATGAGATGTTGTCTGTTTCAGCATCATAGGTTGCTGCACCAAGCTGTTCCTGCCGAAAGGCGATGCCGGTGATGACAACCTGCCCAGGGCCCATATCACTCAAGCGCTTTAGCATATCCTCTGTCTCCTGCCGGCTAAAGCCTTCAGGCTTGTAGGGTACATCCAGCAGAATACAGGCTTCCGTTAGATTTGGGGTGATGATGTCAGCCTTGCGGCAAAGTCTGTGCATACCCTTTGCCATATCCTTCGTATACGTGGCATAAAGCCGCCCATTGTCGGCCATCACCGGGTCAACCATCCGATAGGTGTTATCACTGCGGAAGTCTTCCATCAGTTTGGCAACCATATCAATTTGATCATAAGAACCTAGAAACCCAGAATATAGCGCGTCAAAGCACAAATCAAGGCTTTTCCAGTGAGAAGCAATGGGGGCAATATCTTCTGTCAGATCCCGATAGGTATAACCTTGAAAATCACCAGTATGGGTAGATAATATGGCGGTTGGTAAAACCGCCGTATCCAAGCCGCCGCAGGATAATATAGGCAGTGCTACCGTCAGTGAACAGCGGCCGACGCAGGAGATGTCGTGTATGGCCAGAACCCGTTTTTGCCTTTCCATGGAAAGCCCCCTTTATCATACAGACCTTATGATAACTGATTCTCCTGAAAAAGGAAACCCTGGCAGTAGAAATCTGGCAAGAAGGACAACAGCAAGGCTGAATTTGTTTCAAACTGTTGACAAGCTGCCTCGCCTTGTCTATAGTCAATGGAAGCATAAAGCGCTGTATCTGCCGGGAGGAGGAATGGTTATGACAAAGGCATTGGTATCCGTTACTGGGGCTGACCGTACGGGCATTATCGCCGGGGTTGCGGGTAAACTTAGCGAGATGAACATTAACATCCTGGATATTACACAAACCATATTAGGTGGTTTTTTTACCATGATGATGATTGTTGATTTGGATGGCGCTGCAAAGGACTTTACCGGCGCACTGGATGAACTGACTGCTGTCGGACAAAAGATGGGCATGGTAATTCATATGCAGCGCATGGATATTTTCGATGCCATGCATAGAATCTAGGAGGTGAAGTTATGATCGATACCAACGAGATTCTGCAAACTATGCATATGATTCAGGAAGAAAACCTGGATATTCGTACCATTACCCTGGGCATCAATTTATTGGATTGCGCAGGGCCTGACAGCAAGGAAACCGGCAGAAGAGTTTATGAAAAGATCTGTACGGTTGCTAGCCGTCTGGTGGAAGTGGGCGAGGATATTCAGCGGGAATTTGGCATCCCTATAGTCAACAAGCGGGTTTCTGTGACGCCTGTGGCAATGATTGCGCAAGGTGACCCTGTGCCGATTGCATATGCACTTGATAAAGCAGCCAAGGAAATAGGGGTAAACTTTCTGGGTGGTTATTCAGCCTTGATGCATAAGGGTGCCACCCTTGCCGAGGAAAGGCTTGTGAAGTCTCTTCCGCAAGTATTGTCTGAGACGAATCTCATTTGCGCAAGCATTAACGTTGGCAGCACCCGGGCTGGCATCAATATGAACGCAGTACGGGATATGGGAGAGATCATTAAGGAAACCGCTAGACTGACTGCTCAGAATGATTCCTTGGGCTGTGCCAAGCTGGTTGTGTTTTCCAACGCGGTAGAGGATAATCCCTTTATGGCAGGTGCCTTCTGCGGTGTTGGCGAGCCAGAATGTGCTGTGAATGTTGGCGTCAGCGGTCCCGGGGTGGTTAAAAAGGCGTTGGAATCCGTTAAGGGAGCTCCTTTTGACGTGGTTGCGGAAACAATCAAGCGTACTGCCTTTAAAATTACTCGTGTAGGACAGCTGGTGGCTCTGGAAGCTGCCAGGAGGCTGAACATCCCCTTTGGTATTGTCGATCTTTCTTTGGCGCCAACTCCGGCCCGTGGAGACAGTGTGGCCCATATCCTTACCGAAATGGGTCTTGATATGGCTGGGGCGCCCGGTACTACCGCAGCACTTGCGCTTTTGAATGATGCTGTCAAAAAGGGTGGCGTTATGGCCAGCAGCCATGTTGGGGGATTAAGCGGTGCGTTTATCCCAGTCAGTGAGGATATCGGTATGATCGAAGCCGCTGCTTGTGGTGCTCTGACGCTGGAAAAGCTGGAAGCCATGACATGTGTCTGCTCAGTTGGACTGGACATGATCGCCGTGCCTGGCGACACCACTGCTGCTGCCATCTCTGGTATCATAGCGGACGAGGCGGCCATTGGCATGATCAACAACAAGACAACTGCTGTTAGAATCATCCCCGCTGTTGGCAAAAAAGCTGGAGACATCGTCAATTTCGGTGGTCTTCTTGGCTATGCGCCTGTTATGCCTGTGAACACCTATGGCAATGCAGATTTCATTGCAAGGGGTGGCCGGATACCGGCACCGCTAAGCAGTTTGCGAAACTAAGTAACGTAAAAGATATACAACGAAAAAGCCGCTGCTTTATGACTTGCAGCGGCTTTTCCATAAGCTTAATTCCTGCTTGGTGCATTACATTTTGTACAGGGTAAGAGGTTTTTGAACTTGGTTGTGTTCAGATCACGGTAGTAAAAGCTGGTGAGCGGCAAATATGCTTTGTCAACACTTGGGCATTCGGCGTCAGCATGATAATACTTACCGCCATTGGCATTATGATAGAGCTTAGACTTTGGAGCAGGTGTAGCTGTCGGCTTTTGTGTGACCTCGGCTGGGCTTGTGCCTTGCTCATTTCCGCCAGCGGCGGCAGTGTCAGCATTTTCGGCTGTTTCGTCTACTTCAACGTTGTTGCTTGACAGTGAAGCAGGATCCACATACCACTCGCTATTGACTTTCACCATGACAACCTGGAAACGGATTTTCACCTTGGGTCGGCTGTTTTGTCTGTCAATAACAGCGGTCATGGTGATTGTTCGGGTTAGATCAGTCTCTGAGCCGGATATTTTTTCAAATGTATACTCTTCTGGCTTTCGGTTTGCCAAAATGAAAAACAATGAAGTTTTTGCTTGATCCTGTGCCGCTTTCCAGGTGGGAGAAACCAGATTCAGCATATAATCGATGTTGTTGGCATTCCAGTAATCAAAAAATTGTGAAAGACTTTTCCAAGCTGCGCTGTTTATACCTGACTCGGGTTCAGGGGTGGAGGATGGCACAGGCGTATGATTGTTAACATCATTGATTCCCATGTTTAAAGCGCCCGCTGAGGATGCTGGCTGGTTTTGCTGGCCAACAGCAGCACTCTGTCCGTTGGCACCCCTGGCCGCTGTGGTAGTATCACGCGGCGCGGATATAAGCGATACAACACAAACAAGCATTAAGGCGCCGTAAACCAAGGTCAGCGTTGCTCTGGCACTGGGCACAAATGCTTTTTGCATCCACATGGCAATCAGGGAAACAACACCCAACACAACAAACGCAATTTTCAATATGGATGCGGATACAAAAAGGGTCAGCAGAAAGAGCGCAGGCAATACTGCCAGCATCAAAATCTGCAGCCACTGGTCACCACCTTTTGCCTTGGGATGGATTGCATACTCCTGAGGTATGGGCTGCTGCTGATAAGGCTGCTGGGGATGGTATGGCAGCGGTTGTACGTTGGCAGGCGAAGGTTGGCGGACAGGCGCCTGATAAACAGGTTGCCGGGGATTGAACTCAGACTGCTGGACGTAGCCGGCTCGCGGCATGGCATATGTTTGCTGCTGTGCCATTTGAGGGGGCTGCTGCTGCCAAGCCTGCTGCGGCGGATAACTCGGCATTGCTTGCTGCCCTTGACCTGGCATACCCGGCTGCACAAATGGAGCATTAGGGGTAGGCTGTGCCGGTGGATAAGCAGGCCCAGTCGGAACAGCTTGCTTTTTCGGCGCAGGCCGCTTTTGCATGCCGTAGGTGGGTGCTGTAGAATATCTTGAGCGGTTACTGGTCATCCGTTTTCTCCTCTGCCTTTCTGTAGCGACATCTGCCGGCGCAGACGTGAGGATATAATAGGCTTGTCATAATTCTTTCGTAATTTACCCGATTCGCTTTAGTATAACACATATTGCTTCTCTGTAAACACCATAAT
This sequence comes from Bacillota bacterium, assembly GCA_023409955.1. Lineage (GTDB taxonomy): Bacteria > Bacillota > Clostridia > Christensenellales > Aristaeellaceae > JAEWAH01. The sequence goes on from JAEYQQ010000053.1 coordinate 36,959, forward strand.
AAAGAAATGAAGCAAAAAAGACGCAGAAAAGAAGCAATATGAAAGCGAAATTTCCCAAAAAATCAATGAGAAAAGAAAACTTTCTCCGATTATTAAACGTTCCGTTCCAATGAATCTGTCCAGCAAGTGGCTTTATAAATGTAAAAAATTTAAGGGGCTGCCGCATCAGCTGCGGCAGCCCCAGAATGCTTTGATTACTGCTTTGGTTTGACCCTGATCCAGATTTCAGCCCAGCATTTATTGCCTTCACCATAATACAGTTCCATATTATAGCCGTCTTCATGCTCAAAGGATGCATTGGGCAGCCACTCCGTATACACCCTGCGATTCAGGTCTTGAATAGCACTCGACGTTTTCTCAATGGGAAAAACATCGCTCTTGAATATTGCCCACGTTCCATTGGGAACCTGTACTTTTGTAAAGTCATCTGTGTTGCTACCTTCTTTTTCAAAGGCAAAGATCATATAGGGGAAAGTGATCCCCCCTGTCTCGTAATAACTGCAAATGGCGTTGATTGTGCATAAATTATTCTCAGTATGCGTGTCTTTAGTTTGTGAGGTGAGGAGTTTGTCATACCTGCCGTCTTCCATGATCTCCTGCCAGAATCGCGGGATTTCTCGTAAGTTATCATTGTTTTCGCAGGAGAAAATTTTCTCGATACCGTAGATGCAGAAGGACTCTTTGGTCTCAATTCTGTAATCCATAGGAACTGCTCCCTTCAAAGTCAGTAGAAAAGAAATGCGGGGGTAGGCTTTCAGATGCACGCCTTCAATTCGTGCTCCGGAGGGTGTTACACCATGCAGAGTGTGAAATGCCCGAGTAAATGCTTCAGGCGAGTCATAGCCATACTTCAGCGCAAGATCAATGATTTTGATGTCGCTGTGGGTCAGTTCGATGGCAGCCTGGGTAAGCCTACGTCTGCGGATATACTCCGACAGCGGTATATCGGTGACAATTGAAAAAAGCCTTTGCAACCCGGATAATGACATGCAGGTGATCTTTGCGACTGCCAGGAGGTCGACTTCTCCTTGCAGGTTTTCTTCTATATAATCAAGTGCCATGTTCATCCGTTCCAGCCATCCCATACGTACTCCTCCTCTCTTGGGCTGAGTATAGCAAAAAGCTGGATTAAAAACCTTGCTTTCTGCGCCATCTTCTGCTAGATCAAATTTGGGACTTCATTTATATGTGGTGTGGACCAGCAGGTATGGTCGATAATTCTATTCCTCTATAATGGCCTGCACCGTCGTATGCGTTTCACTGCTGATACGGCTACTGCCTTATATGACTCGGCTTACCGTAGAGGGGGAAACACCAGCACGCTTTGCTATATCTTAATGGTGCTCTTCATAAAATTGGTACTCCTTTATTACAAATACCTTTTTTATACATTCCGATTAGGGATCATTATGACAACGATAAAATTTATTGTCAAGGAAAACAGCCTTATTTACCTGTATCGCTGCTATTTGGTGTCAAACAACAGAAAAGAGGACGGAAAAAAGAAACTTTCTCTTGACATCAATGAAGCCGATTAGTATACTAGAATAGCTGTTTTGTGGATATTTGCGCCGTCTGACAGCGGTGCGCGTCACAGATACAAGACTTTTGTATAAACAAGGAGTGTTGTTTTATGTTCCGTACCTACCAGCCGAAAAAGCGCCAGCGCAGCAAGGTGCACGGCTTCCGCGCCCGTATGTCAACCAAGAATGGACGCCGCGTTCTGGCCGCACGTCGTCGTCGTGGCCGCAAAGTTTTGACCGTTTGATGTGATGGTGGAAAAAAAGTCTGCATGGCTCAGCCCGCCCCGTTGCTTGCCACCGTGCACAGTGGGAACGGGCTTTTCCAGTATGAATGAGCATTTTGTCCGGCAATAAAATGATGCGGCAGGATTGCCTGATGCATTGAATCTGCCGGGAAACGAAGGGTTTTGCTTGCAACGTACATACCGCCTACAGAAGAATAGACAGTTTCAGTATGTGTACCGGCGGGGGAAAAGCGCGGCATGCAAGGAGATTATTATCCTGCATGCCAAAGGCGCTGGGCTGAAGGTGGGCTTTTCCATCAGCAAAAAGATCGGCAATGCCGTAGTCCGCAACCGGGTAAAAAGACGTCTTAGAGAATGTTTCCGTTCTAACATCAGCCAGGTGAAAGCAGGCTGGTATGTTGTGGTAGCTAGGCCCGGAGCCGATCGCGCAACGTATCAGGATCTGGCCAAAGGTATGGCTTATCTTTTAAAAAAGCAGAACCTATTTCGGGAGAACGTGCCCAAATGAAGCGTCTGCTGCTTGCCATGATTCGGTTTTACAAGCGTCATATCAGCCCGCATCTACCCGATGCATGCCGCTATACGCCTACATGTTCACAATATGCCATGACCGCAATCGAGCGCTATGGTGCGCTTAAGGGCGGGTGGATGGCGTTTAGGCGTATTTTACGGTGCAATCCTTTTCATAAAGGCGGGTATGATCCGGTGCCCGAGGATATGAACGCAACGATTAGGAGGGAATAGCCAGCATGTTTGCATTTTTGAATGAACCACTCAAAGTCATATTAGATGGCATTTATAGCATTATTCGTAATTATGGCTGGTCCATTGTCATTTTTACCCTTCTGATCCGTGCGCTATTGATGCCCTTGGACGCTAAGAGCCGCAAGAGTATGCGTAAAACGCAAAAGCTTCAGCCGCAGTTGGCTGCACTTCAAAAAAAGTACAAGAATGATAAAGAAAAGTTAAATCAAAAGACAATGGAGCTGTACCGCAAGGAAAAGGTCAGTCCTCTTTCCGGCTGTTTGCCCATGCTTTTGTCATTACCTATTCTCTTTGGTATGTTCGGGGCTATGAATGTCCTAGCTCATGAACAGACAGCAACACATGTCTTTCAATATCTTGCTGGATCAGAACCGCAGTATGAGGGCTGGCTTTGGGTGAAGAATATCTGGATGCCAGACAGTCCATTTGCTCCGAATGTGCCTGATGCCAACAGCATCAGTCAGGTAACGCCGCAAAACTGGCGGGCTGTATATAACGAGTTGGATGAAACGCAAAAAACTGCCATCGATACGTTTAACAACAGCTTGAGCGAGGACCAGAGGATAAACTTTGACTTTACGGATGCGGGGGCCAAAGCGACTTCTGAAAAAATTGTCAGCGTACTGACCAATCATGTACCCAAGTACAAAGAATCTATTTTGAAGGTGGGGCAAACGGAAAGCAGCCCCGGTGTTCAAATTAATCTGATCATTGCGCAGCTTTCTATCTTTGCATCTTACAATGGCTTCTTTATCCTGCCACTGCTTGCTGCCATATCGCAGTTCATGATGAGTTCCGCCATGCCTCAAGCAGCAGCATCCCAGGATGGACAGCCCAACACCGCAGGGTTTATGAAATGGTTTTTCCCCATCTTTTCTCTATTTATCTGCTTCAGCTACAATGCCGGTTTTGCGCTTTACTGGGTTACGGCGAACCTTATCGCCGCTGCGCAAAACGTGCTCTTGAATAAGTACTTTGACGCGCAGGAAAAGAAAGCTGCCCTTGCAGAGGGAGAGGGGACTGTAAAATGAAAACATACGAATCGTCTGCCAAATCAATCGAAGAAGCCATATCCTCAGGACTTGAGCATTTGGGTGTATCGATCGGTGAAGTGACTATCGACATCCTGGAGGAAGGCAGTAAAGGCCTGTTCGGCTTGTTTGGAAGCCGATTGGCAAAGGTTCGCCTGACACTTAAGGAGCAAGAAGAAGAATCTCTTTGGAGTTCCTTGACCAGGGAAAATGAGAAGCCTGCAGTTCGTGAGGCTAAGCCGCGCCAGGAAAGCGTAAAGAAAGAGCAGCCCAAACGTGAACAGCCCAAGAAGGAAGCTGTTAAAGCCGAGGTAAAGCGCGAAGAACCAAAAAAGGAAGCACCGGCAGAAAAGAAGCTTGCAGTAAAGGTGCCAGCCAAGGAAGTGCAGGCTCCTGTAAAAGTAAACCGCCCTGTCGAAGCCAAGCCTACAGTACCATCTGAGCCTGTAGCGCCTGCTCCGCAGGCAGACCCCGCTGCACCAGAAGGCAAGGCCCAGCAATTCCTGCAGACATTGACCACACTAATGGGTGTAAACGTCAGTGTCGCCGTATCCCGGGATGCGGAAGGCAATGTCCTTGTGAACATGCAGGGTGATACCTTGGGTATTCTCATTGGACGCCGCGGTGAAACGCTGGATGCGTTGCAGTATCTTACCAGCCTCATGGTGAACAAGGGTTCTGATCAATATATCCGCGTGACGCTGGATACGGAGAATTACCGTGCAAAGCGTGAGGAAGCCTTGACACGTTTGGCTAACCGCATGGCCAACCGCGCTGTCAAGACTGGCCGAAAAGTGGTGCTTGAGCCCATGAATCCCTATGAGCGCCGTATTCTGCACAGCGCACTGCAAACCAATGATGCTGTTACAACCCATAGCGAAGGTGAAGAACCCAACCGCCATGTTGTAATAACACTCAAGAGCGATAAAGCCGCAAAGGCTCCTCAATAAGCATTCGTGTAAAAA
>JAEYQQ010000096.1 GCA_023409955.1 Bacillota bacterium
GACATTAACAGTAGAAGTTTTATACTAACGGGAGTGGCATGAATCACCCTTCCGTTATTTTTTGCTTTTTATGATTGGTAGAGTAAAAGTAAACTTGATTAAAGATGAGAACCTTATTCTTGTTTGGAGTTTCGTGTTCATAATTTCTGTACTCTCTTGAGGAAGCAAAGGCAATGGAATTTCTGGATGGTGTTCGCGGTAGTAAAGCCGTGCAATTCTGATCAAGTTCTTTTTTTCTATAGCACATATTAACCGTTGGTAATCCTTTTTTTGCAGGTGACCGTATTCTTCCCGATTGGATGTGTATACAGTTCCACGCCCATCTAATAAGTCAATTTTGTATTTGTGATCCTGAGAATCGGCATGAGGTACGGATGGGAAATTATCATCGTCATAAATGTTTATCTCCCATTTCATCTTCATAATTTGGAAAGGAGGCACCCACATAGTTTTTTTGAATTTGGGGGCTATTTTCAAATATTTCATAAATGCCACCTCATTTGTTACTGGTGAAAGCATAGCATAAAGTTCCAATTATTCCAATATATATCGATACGAGGAAGGTAAAACTTATGGTAGTTAAGCCAGGTGAACTAATCTGATTATGGTTAAACATCCATCGTATCGTGGAAATATCCAGACAAAAAAAGTTGCAGGAACTATTTGGAAGCGATATTATAGAAAAAAAGTTGCAAAAAAGTTGCAGTAGCCTAATTAGGGGGTCAAAAACAGTTACATATCATAAAGAAAAAACCGCTGAAAACTTAGTGTTTTCAACGGTTTCTTTCTGGTCTGGGTGAGAGGATTTGAACCTCCGGCCTCTTGAACCCCATTCAAGCACGCTACCAAACTGCGCCACACCCAGGTATTGTTTCTCGGCTCTGCGCCGTGCGAACAAAAGCTATTATACCGGAGGGAGGGCCTCCTGTCAAGGTATTTTTCGCGGAAATAAACATATTTTTTTATATTTGGTATTTGCTCATTACTGCAGATCTATTAAGCAGATGCTTATGGATTTGTTGGAAGGTAGAATAGCGCTATACTGAACGGTTTTGATATGAAAACATACAATGGATCGAGACCCCCTTCCATAAAACCGTGCTTTGCTCCTAAGCAAAGTTCCTGGAGGTTATTGTCATGGTCCACCACCAATGCAACTGTTCTTCGTGTAGGCCTACTAAGAAGCCTGACCGGAGTCCTCCGTGGTCCTCGGAGTGGCCTTCCATGGACAATTGTCAATCCTGCCTGCCGCCGAGTACACATCCAAGTCCGGAACCCTGTCCGCCACCGTGTCCTTCGCAAAATCCGCAGCCATGCATGCCACCATGTCCGCCACCGTGTCCTCCGCCTAAACCACCGTGCCCGCCTCCATGTCCTCCGCCTAAACCACCGTGCCCGCCTCCGTGTCCTCCGCCCAAGCCACCTTGTCCGCCTAAGGACCATGGTTGCAGGGAAATGACCCAAATTCTGCTGCCAAAGGTCATTTGCAGCGGAAGGGAATGGCAGCGTAGGCTTTGCACTACACTGGAGGTAAACGGGCTGCCTGATTGCGCCAAGCCGCCTTATCAGCTGGTTTCTGTGCAACAAAGCGGAGCGCAGCCCTGGTGGGAGCCGGCCAAGTGCACATCAAACAATGGCCAGGCGATGTACCATGTATATATCCCTGTGACCGCTTGTATCGTTGACTGCAGCGGATGTGAGTTTTTCGGCACGGCAGTGGTAGAGATGGATGCATGCTTGCATTTGAAATGCAGACCCTCTGAATGCTGGCGCTATAATCTGATTGTAGTTCCCTGCGTGAGGTTGGCATGCGGGACGGTATACTCAGACACTTCCTGCTTTGATGTAGAGCTGGAGGTTGTGCTGGAACTGTATCTGATCCAATGGATTCCCTATCCAGATAAGCCTTGCAACCCAGGACGCAGGGAGCTGCCTTTGTATCCACAGCCCCAGCGTCCGCGTCCTTACACTTCGTGAGCGATGATACCTAAGAGACCTGGTCCTGTATGTATGGCCAGCACAGGGCTGACTGGACAGATGCTGCTTTCGGTAAGTTGAAGGATGTCCTTCAAACGATCCAACAGCTTCTGAGCTTCTGAAGCCGCGGCACCATGGACAACTGTGAGGCGGATTCTGCTTTTACCAAAGCGGGATACCGCCTCCTTTACCATGGTATCCAAAGCGTTGGCATATCCTCTAGCCTTGGCCAGGGTCTGATATACGCCATCGGAATTGACAAAAATCACAGGCTTTAACTGCAGGATGGAGCCAACAACACCCTCCACCATGCCAATACGTCCGCCTTTACGCAAAAATTCAAGGGTCTTGATGATGAAGGTGCTGTGCTGCTTTTCGCGTACAACCTTGGCCCTTTCAATAGCAGCTTCCAATGAGCCAGTGGCCTCAAGGGTTTCGGCTGCTTCAATGGCGATCATGCCAAGTGCTGCAGACAAGGTTCGGCTGTCCAGCAATGTGATGTTCAGCCGTCCTTCGTATTCCTTGGCAATCATACGTATCATGTTATAGGTGCCGCTGAGGTTGGCAGAAATGGTCAGATGCAGCACATCGGTTACGCCTTCGCTGATCAAACGATCATACAGACCGCTCACATCTTCTGGAAGGGGAAGGCTGGTTTTGGGCAGTTCCTGTTCCATTAAGGCATAGAGCTCATCATGGCTGATCTCAATTCGATCACGAAACTCCCCATGGGAAGATACGATGCGCAACGGTACCATGTGAATGTTATGTCTTTCCAGTTGTTCCTGTGTCAGATCACAGGAGGAATCAGTAACGATTGCGATTTTTTGAATTATTTCCATATATATCTCCAATTAATCTGATTCCTTGTTACCAAGTATAATGATTATAGCATAAGCAGTAAGCATGTCAAGTTTATGGAAGACCTGCATTGCTGTGTGAACCCTGCAACTGCTTCGTTATTTTTACATATCCTTCCGCCGTGTGGTAGTTGACAAAGGTTTGGGGGTGTTTTACTATTACAGATGAAGCGTCATAGGGCATATTGTGCCAATTTGGCTGATGCGAATGAATAGCCTGCCTGATAGGCTTTTGTTTTGATGGAGGAGCATATATGAAGCACCGTCAACTGAATAAGAAAAACACCCCTCATAGGGCAAAATGGTTCGGTGTTTGGGGCAGCATGCTACTGGCTGTTTTTTTTGTGTTTTCAAATGGATTTGCATCGCCTGCTGATGATATCACGTTGTCCATATCATTTAGGGGACTGCGATTAAACAGCTTGCTGCAATGGCAGGCTATACCGCTGAGCGGCAGGTTTGAGGTGGCGGCTGGAGATGCTTTGCTTGGAGAAATAGCCGTTAATATGACAGACGGACAAAATGCCGGTGGTTATCTGGAGGCGCTGACCATCAGCCGTCAGGATGCATCAAAGGGCCTTGTGCTGCGACCTGTGATGGAAAGCATGCCCGAAACATACATATGTCAGGATGAAATCCCCGTCAACATAACTAATGAAGCAAACCTTCGTGTAGAGGTGCTGGCCTATGCACGGGAGGGGCTCTTTCGCCTAAGCAATATGAAGCTGGAGGATGGGCAGCCGGCAGGCAGCGCCTCCTTTGTGGTTTTTAATTCGGTTGGGCAGATTGTTTCGAGTTTTGATACAGATAACGCAGGACGGTTTGACCTTGATATTCCGCTTTCTCAGGGCACTTATACACTGCATCAAACCCTTGCGCCGGAAGGAACAATCCCAGCTTCGGATATGGTTTTTGAGATCAGTCCTTACCTAGGTACAAGTGAGAGCATTGCTGAGATTTTGGTGATGAATGAGTCTGTGCCAGTACTTGGCGTGATGTTTGATAACATGACTACCAAGGCTGCCACCGTAAATGATTTGTATGCTGCAGACCAGATGGCTGATTTTTATGTATCAAGCAATGCTGCACTGAATAACACTATCCCTCTTGAAAATGTCACAGTGGATATTGGTCCCATAACGCTTCAGGATGCATGGGGAAATGCGCTTGAGGACCAGTCTGGTATGGAGATCAGCAGCATTACAGTGACACCTGGCATGAGCGATATCATCGCGGGTATCAGGGTGTTAGATGAGCAGGGGAATACCATTGGGGAAGAACGTGTGCTATCATCAGGCCAGATGATGACCTTTGCTGGAATTGGAGCGCATACTATTAGGGTTGTATACAAAACTGAGGATGGTAACGCTGTTGTCCCTGCCGGTTTTGTGCTTGGAGATATCCGCTTTTCTGTCAAACTCAGCCGTCGGGTGCCGGATGCAAACCGAGCCAGCGTTTATACTGCCGCTGCCGGTATTACAGCCAACTGGGAGCATAAATATGAAGGCCGAAACCGAAGCACAGTTACCATAAAGGGTCAGAGTAAAACAATCACAGCAACGGCAAAAGTACTGGACAGCCGTGCATCCATTGCGGTATCTGCTACGGCCAAAGCGGATGGCAAAGCTCTGCTGTCACTTTTGCACGAAGGTGGGCCAAACCTTGAGAATGTGCGCATGGCTATACAATTGCCCAAGGGGTGGCGAGTAACACAAGAAAGCCTGCCGGCGCCTGTGTATGCAATCAGCCATGGAGCGGTGTCTGACATTTTGGTGCTCAGCATGGCTGGTTCTTTTGGCAAGGGCATGGCGCAGGAAGTGGAATTCTCCGCAAGCTTTGGTGCAGGCAGCGGCGTTGGTGCCTATTGGATTCAAAGCCCAGAAGGCGGAGTTGTAACCCTCGACAATCCCAAGGGTTTGCTTGTGCGCGGCATGAAAGCGGATAACAGTCCGATAGCTGACGTATTGCTTCAGGCTGCAGAGCGCGGTACGTATGCATATGGCACTTGGACGGCAGATAATCAGACCAATGCAAATGGCTCCTTGCAGGTGCTGGGGTTTGGCAAGCAGGAGGAGGCCTCTGTCATACCTAAAAAGGGTGAGGCGGATCTTCTTTTACAATCCGGTAACAGCGCCTGGTATGCAGTAGCTTTGCCAAACGGGGTCACCTTGTCTGGGATTACAGGAGGACAAGCTCAATTAACAGTCGATGCTGCACCTTCACACGAATCCGTATGGATAGATGCGGGTGCTTTTACTGGGGATATCAGTAAAGTAACGGCGGTGGCAATACATGGCGGGCAGGACACAGTTCTGCATGTGAAAACAGATCTGCGGGAGGGAATCGTCTCCTTTGTCACAATCAGCCGCACAGTAAGCGGCGACGAAGTGAAAAATAATCAGGATGTGCAGGCGGGCAGTACAGCTGCGCTTTCCGGCCTATTGTTTGATGATGCCAATAACAACGGCAGGCAGGATGAAGGAGAATTCGGTGCAGGTGGACAGCTTGTTTTCTGGCGAGGAAACGGCAGCGCAAGCTTCCATACCTATACAGATATACATGGCAGGTTTTTCTTTTCTGGCGTGAAAGCCAATGATACAAATGGCTCACTGTATATCAAGCTGCCAGCCAATACCTTTGTATCAGGTCAAGAAACTCCCGGTGGTCTGTACGCTATCAACCAGAAGGAGCTTGGCAGGGAGAAAGAGGTTCAGATTGGCTTTACGCAGATGAGTGCTGTGTATGGCCGGGTTTATGTACGGGATACCATGACAGGTGTTCCTGGTACTGAGGTGACTTTGACATCTGGCGGAAAAACGATTTCTTCTACTGTGACTGATGCCAATGGCGAATACAGATTCGATGCTCTTACCATGGGGGAATATCAGGTATCCATCAACCTTCCTGATGGCTTAAGGGGAAGTGTCGGTTTTCTTGCGCAAGATGGGTATGCAGATATATCCGGCGCAAATGCAACGATAACCAATGTGATACTGGGGTATGGTGAACAGGCGGTACAGGATGTCCCTATACGTTCTCTTGGTAAGGTTCAGGTAATGGGCCGCGGCTTGGACCAACAGCTTGGAAAAGCTGTAATTTTGCTAAACGGCAGTCTTGTTTTGGAGAATGAGCCTTTAGCAGATGGCTCATATCTGTTTGAGGGCCTGTTTGACGGTGCATATACCTTGCATGTGAACGTTCCTCAAGGCATGGTTATCAGGACCGGGAGTGATGAGCCTTATCAAAAAGGTTACGTATCGCTGGAATTCGATTTAGCTCCCGGAGAGAGCAAATTTATTGAAATAGAAAAGGCGAATACAGGAAAGCTGGCTGTTTCCTTATCTGGAATAGGGTTGAATGGCTCACCTGTTTACCTTATAGGACCGGAGGCTGTGGAGGCTATACTGGATGATAACGGCCAGTGCCTGTTTGATGATTTGATTCCAGGCACCTACCAAATCAAGACGATCCTGCCCAATACGGTGCTGGCAGATGATAGCGGCGTATGGCAAATCACGGCTGTGCAAGGCGGCAAGGAGGCGGTTTTGACTGTCGATGTGCTGCCGGGTGAGCAGACATATACGAAAACTGCTCAGCTTTCTCAGTCGGCAAAGGTTAATGGTATTGTTTTTGAAGATGGGGATCACGATGGGACCCACAATGGGAATGAAGCAGCTGTTGCAGCGGTGCAAGTAGAGATACAGGCCCTGCAGGATGGTACATGGGTTAAGCTGCAGAATGCCATTACTGGCGAAGATGGTACCTATCAGTTTGAAAACCTGAATCCAGGTCAGTATCGTTTGAGCGTCACCATGCCTCAGGGCAAGGCGTTGGCCGATACAGGCGTGCTGGAAGCTTTCCAGTTGACCAGCGGTCAGGCTTTTAAAGTAAATATTGCCGCCAATACCCCTGCAGCCATTATTGTCAATGCCTTCTGGGACAGCAACAATGACGGTCAGCAGGGCATATATGAACGGCCCATAGAAGGCACAATGGTGGAGGTGCTTCCGGTATCGGGCGATGGTACGGTGGTTGTTGCGCAAATGTATACCAACCGTGATGGTTTGGCCATCTTTGATCAGGTTGCACCGGGGAATTATGAGCTGCGCCTTACTCTTCCGGATGGCTACTGGTTGTCTACACAGGGAAATCAGTTGGGTCTTAAGCAAAATTCCTTGCCATTGGCGGACAGCCGACAAGGCGTGACAGAGCCTTTTACCTTGGCCCAGGGCGGGGCAATAGAACTGGGGGTGGGCGGCGTTAGGACAGGTTATA